>JBJSZR010000223.1:0-16446 GCA_046090385.1 Bacteroidota bacterium | reverse complement strand
TGCAAGGAATCCCGTAGCGTATCACATAATAATGGTCATCCGTTACGTATCCACCCTCCTCCCGGAGGAAATACATCGAGTAACCCAAGTTGGCGGCGGTAGTCCACACCTTGTCGGCAACCGACGAAGCTTGTTCTCTGGAAAAGCCTTCTAACCTGAATTGTGCATTTTTTGATCCGACCATATCCAACAATATTCCGTAGTTGGCCGCATAATCAGTCACATGTGGTTGTCGGGTCCAGTATTGCGTCCCTAATGCATAACTGTCCTCCTGTCCGCCGCCTTTTGCACCCCAATCCTCCGCATCAAATAGGGCTATATCTACGCCAACGGAAGGGTTCTGTATGGAAAACAACCTGGCGAGCTCGATGAGTACCGCTACTCCACTGGCTCCATCGTCTGCACCCATGATCGGTTCTTTTTCGCGCTGTGAATCCTGATCCGCCCATGGTCGCGTATCCCAATGCGCAAATAAAAGTATCCGTCCCTTCTTCTCCGGATTGAAAGATGCAATGATGTTCAGTATATCGAGTGACACTCCATCATAGGTGGTGACTTTCCCTCTTTGCTCAGTCACGTTTGCACAATACCGTTTGATTCTGGAAAGCAGGTAATCACCACAGGCTTTATGGGCTATTGTATTCGGGACACGGGGACCGAAAGCGACCTGCTCCTTTACTGATAAATAGGCGGAATCAGGATTGAAAACCGGAACAGGAGGAACAACAGTCGGCGGGATTTCATTCGGGGTGTCCTTTACTTGACTGCTCTCTCCGTTACCACATGCAAAAAGCGTTATTGCAATCAGGAAATAAAAAAAACGGGGAGTGTCAATCCTCATGATCAGTCGCGCTGCCATGTCGTGCCGCCTTTTTCATCCTTTATCCTGAAGCCGATAGCGGCAAGTTGATCACGTATCTTATCGGAGGTTGCAAAATCCTTATTCGCTTTGGCCTCAGACCTGACTTGTAGAATCATCTGCATCAAGGTGTCCGTTTCACTGCCAGCTCCTGTATTTTCTTCGCGGAGTCCGAGTATATCGTGCACGAATAATGGAAAGAATGATTTCAATGATTCAAAGTCGCCCTTCGAGATGGTTTCCGTTCCGGCATGAACTGAATTGATGATCCTCGCTCCCTCGAAAAGATGCGAGAGTACGATGGCGGTATTCATGTCATCATCCATGGCAGCATAGCAGGCTGATTTCAGTGCAACGATATCGGAAGTGGAGCTGGCCGAGGTGTTCAGTCGCGACATCGTCTTGACGGCATTCAACAATCTGGATAATCCTTTTTCAGCACCTTTTAATCCTTCGTTGCTGAAATCGAGAGGACTGCGATAATGCGCCTGCAAAATGAAGAATCTGACCGTCATTGGCGAATAAGCCTGTTCCAGCAACTTGTGCGTGCCATTGAAGAGCTGATCCAGATTGATGAAGTTGCCCAATGACTTACCCATCTTCTGTCCGTTGATGGTGATCATATTGTTATGCATCCAGTAACGTACCGGAGCTTTGCCGCAAGCACCTTTCGACTGAGCCACTTCACTTTCATGGTGAGGGAAAAGCAGATCCATTCCGCCACCATGGATATCGAATGTTTCTCCCAGATACTTAGTGCTCATGGCTGAACACTCTATATGCCATCCCGGGAAACCGACTCCCCACGGCGAGGGCCAACGCATGATGTGTTCAGGAGCGGCTTTTTTCCATAGTGCGAAGTCGGCAGGATTACGTTTTTCTTCTTGTCCTTCAAGTTCGCGTCGCTCGTTTCCTGCGCCTGCAATCAGTTCGTCGATCACACGACCGCTCAGCTTGCCGTAATCGTTCGATTTGCTGTAATTGACAACATCGAAATAGACAGAACCGTTTGATTCATACGCCCATCCGTTTGCCATGATGGACCGTATCATCTCGATCTGCTCTACGATGTGACCGGAGGCACGCGGTTCGATGCTAACCGGCGAAACATTCATACTGTCCAGAGCCTCATGAAACATGCGCGTATAGAGTTCGACCACTTCCATGGGCTCCAACTGTTCCAGTCGCGCCTTCTTCGCAATCTTATCCTCGCCTGAATCGGCGTCATTTTCCAAGTGACCGACATCGGTTATATTTCGGACATAGCGAACCTTGTAACCCAAGTGCGTTAGATACCGGTAGAGTACATCGAAGGTTACATAAGGACGAGCGTGTCCCAGATGTGGAGGTCCGTAAACAGTCGGTCCACATACATACATTCCCACGCGACCGGGAACTAGCGGTTCGAACAGTTCCTTGGATCGGGAAAGCGAGTTGGTGATATGAAGGTTATTGGAAATCATTGTTGGGCATTGATTGTGACGGATCAGTCAACCGGCAACAGGTTGCTGTAAATGCAAGAGCATATCGTCCGTCATTCTTGAAAGATCATATTCGTGTTTCCAGCCCCAATCCGTACGAGCAGCAGTATCATCAATGGACTCCGGCCATGAATCGGCGATTTCTTGACGGCTATCAGGAGCATAATCCATTTTGAAGTCTACAATATGTTTACGTATCTCCGACGCAATCTCATGAGGCGTGAAACTGATGGCTGCTACGTTGTAACTGGAGCGTATCCTCACATCTCCGGCTTCTGCATACATGATACCCAGGGTTGCGCGGATAGCATCAGGCATATACATCATGGGTAGGCGCGTGTCTTTCCCGAGAAACGAAGTATATGTCTTGGTGCGCAAGGCCTCATGGAAAATATGAACGGCATAGTCGGTTGTTCCTCCTCCAGGCTCTGATTTCCAGCCGATGAGCCCCGGATATCGCAGGGAACGCACATCGACGCCGAATTTCTGATGATAATATTCACACCAACGCTCACCTGCCAACTTACTGATACCATAAACAGTATTGGGTTCGGCAACGGTGCACTGAGGTGTATTTACACGGGGGGTGGTCGGACCGAAAACAGCAATTGAACTGGGCCAAAACAGTTTGAAGCCGTATTCCCGAGCAAGATCAAGGGTTCCAAGCAAACCCTCCATGTTCAATCGCCATGCAGATTTGACTTTCTGCTCGGCAGTAGCAGACAAAAGTGCCGCCAAAAGATAAACCTGTTTGACGTTGTTCTTGCTGATGATCTCAGCAATCGCCTTCGAATCGAGAACATCTACCTTGTAAAAAGGTCCATTCCCCTGCAGTGAAGAGTGTGCTTCTTTCAGATCCGTAGCGATGACCGAACTTTCGCCATGTAACGTACGCAAGGACTCAACCAATTCCGTTCCGATTTGGCCATTGGCTCCGACGACGAGGATGGACTCTTTCATTGGGAAGATTTATGACGCGAAGGTAGGCAAATGGATAAAATAAGAGCCTTGTTGTATCGCAGGTTATTCTGTTTTCAGTAATCTGCGTCGTGCAACGGAACCGTCGGTACCCTGCAGATCCAAAAAGTAAATACCATTGCTCCATCCTGCCGTGCTCACCTCTTTCTCTCCCACAAACGATGATTCAAATAGGATATTGCCTAACAAGTCCACTACTTTAAGATAGCACTCAGTCAGGTCAGCCGAACTTATTGTAAACGTCTCCGAAAATGGGACCGGATAAATACGGAATGATGATTCGAACATTGGATTTTCAAGATTCGTGGTCAGACACAGAATAGATGGTGGATTGGGATTTGAGACGGGCAAGGTTCCGTTTGCAGGAAAAACCGGAATCCCGGTGTTTGTCAAAGTGCCTGTAAATTGAGTGGGTGCCGGCGTTGAAACAGGAGTACCTGAAGCCACATTCAAAGTGACAGGAGCCTGATTGCATCCGCTTTGTCCATTTGAATCTGTTTTTATCACGTACACGTCAAAGTCGGTAAAATTCCCACTTCGGTCGTGCTGACCGAGCATAGCGTAACCGCCATCCAACGTGGGTATCATCTTGCCGGCTTCGTGGAAGGCATTGGCTGAAAATCTGTAGTTATTCGCCCACAGGACTGCTCCATTCTGATCAACTCGAGCGAGGAAAGGGGCTGAAGCTCCGCTCGTATTGGTGGAAAGGCCATACAACAGATAGTCTCCATTAACAGCTTTGATCATGTCGCGCGGACTTTCATCGCTGGAGGTCGAGTATTTTTTTGCCAAAGAAATCACACCATTCTGGTCGGCGCGGGTAAGTGCATAAGAGCCCCCAATCAGGCCACTGACTCCTGAAAATACAGCAAACTCTCCGCCAACCTCCTCGACAGCATCCACGCCCCAAGCGGATGGATATTGTAAGGGCCAACTCCATTGAAGCACACCTGTGGAATCAACCACATTCAGCAGGTTCGAGTAGGTACGGGTTACTCCGATACGGTTCGGACTGAGCTCTGTGCACTCGAAAAACGGCGAAGCAACGCCATCTGCAAGGAAGGACTGGCGTTTCAATGTACCGTCTGTTCCTATCCTGAGTACAGCCATGCGCCGCTGGCTGTTCAATAATACAGAACCACCAACGATATAATCGCCATTGCTGTCTTCAAAAATACTGTTGCCGTCATCATTAGCCGGGCCGCCATACGTTCTGGCCCACAAGGAGTCGCCTTGCGGGTTGACTTTCATGACAAGAATATCCGTGGAGGATGCGCCCGGTAGCCGGGTTGTCCCAACAACCACGTAATCGCCCTCATAAGTTACCAGCACACGATAATTCTGGTAATAGTTTGCTCCATTAGCGACGCCTCCCGTATATGACCTATTCCATTCCACAGTGCCATCTGGATATAACTTCAGCAAGAATATTTCCAATGTGTTGGAGGATGCGATGTACTCAAGTCCGGAAATGATGTACCCGCCATTTGGCGTCTGCTTGATGTCGCAGGCATACTCATTGAAGCCAAGATCGACTGTCACCTGAAAAGTGGTTTGAGAAATGCTTTTCAGTGATAGGCAAACGAACAGGAGCGTAATGATTTTTTTCATGAAACGTGTTATTAATGAGAGAAAGATACAGCTATTTCTTACTTACCATCAGTCGGTCAGCGGAAGGCTCTAAGCGCTGAAATTGAGTAACTTCGTTCCAAAGTAAGGTATAAAAACACTCCCCCCTCCAAATTCGTTATTTTAGCGATTGAATCATGGATACGTTTCTCCGCATGCGTCTAATACCGGTTTTCATTCTCCTCTCTTCATTTTTATCGATGAAGGGTCAAGGTCTCCCGATTGCAATCGGACAATGGCGCGACCATACGCCTTTCATTAAAGCGATTGAAGTAGCGGATGCCGGAGGCAAGATCTTTTGCGCAAGTAAATTCGGGTTGTTCAGTTACGACAAAAACGATGGTGGTTTGAGTACATTCACTCGTCTGAACAGTCTTTCCGACTTCGAGCTTGCAGGAGCCCGTTATGATTCGGAGACTGATTACCTTTTGGTGAGCTACGAAAACTCGAACATCGACCTCATCAAGGTAAGCACACTTGAAGTTTTTAATATCCCTGATATCAAGCGCAAGAACATCGTTGGCGGTAAGCGCATCAACGCAGTCACCTTCATTGACAGAAAAGCCTATCTAGGTACCGACTTTGGAATCGTAGTGGTTGACTTGGATAAAAAAGAGGTAAAAGACACTTATTACATAGGACCCGGTGGAACGAATGTGATTGTTTACGGAATAGCATACAACGGGACACAACTGCTTGCAGCAACCGCCAGTGGCATGTTTTCTGCGACACTCTCCGATCCGAATATTTTCAATTATACAGGGTGGCAGCAAGAGGCCGCCGGACTCAACCTTCCCGGAGAGAAATACAGTTCCTGCACGTCATACCAAGGCGTGTTCTACAGTGTTCTTTCCAAAGACGGATCCAACAGCGACACGGTGCTTGTGAAAGATAACGGCAGTTGGCGGATTTTCATAAACGATTTCGCACCTGGATACAATGCTGACTCATCCCACGGCAGATTACTGCTTCGTAGCGCTTACCGTATCAGTGCTTATGATGCAACTCTACAGGTGTCACGCTTTGTAAGCGGAAGCTCCTACAATCCTTCAAAAATCATGGATGGATTTCTGGATAACAACGACATTTTCTGGGTGGCTGATTTCAAGAACGGACTTGTTAAAAGGACTTTCAATCCTACTGCAACGGCTTTTATTTCTCCAAGCGGGCCATTTTCTGAAGCCGTTTGGTCGATGGAGTCACGAGGCGGTACCCTTTGGGTGGCTTCCGGTTCACTTTCCGGCGACGCTCCGATCTACGATCCAAAGACCGGTTGCTATGTTTTAAATGATAACCGATGGACATCCTTCAATTACGATAATGACAGTCTTTACAATGCTGTGAATCTGCCTGCGATGGTTGCTGTGGCCGTAGATCCCAATGATCCTGGACACGCCTTTTTCGGAAACTGGCGAGCCGGTGTGTTGGAGTATGATTTACAAGGAGGTATTCGGCAATACGATGAATCAAACAGCACAATGCTTTCGCGAAACGGCTTGGCGGATTACATACTCGCTGGTGGCATTGCCTTCGACCAGGATAACGTCATGTGGGTGGCTGCAGGAACCAATACTCGTCCGATCAATGCACGTTACCCCGACGGCACATGGCAATCTTTCCTGATTCCTGACGGAGCTGTTTCCAACTTCCAATTGTATCAGGTACTGATCGATGACTTCGGAACCAAATGGGTCATTGCTCGGGAAGGCGCAAGTACCGGACAAGGTCTTATCGTTTTCAATGAGAACGACCGTAACAACACGAACGACGATTCATTCCGCAGACTGAACGACCGCAGTGGCAGTGGTGGCCTTCCTGACATGTATGTACGGTGCATGGCGAAAGACAAGGATGGCTCCATTTGGATCGGGACCAACAAGGGTGTAGCGGTTTTCTACAATCCGGGCGATGTATTCAGCTCCACAGGTTTCGATGCGCAACGTGTCATTATCGAACAGGACGGATATGCGCAGTACCTGCTCGAGTCCGAATACGTTACCGCCGTTGCGATTGATGGTGCAAACCGGAAATGGTTTGGAACATACGGCGGAGGAGTATTCCTTCTTTCAGAAGACGGAACAAAACAGTTTTTGAATTTCAACTCCGGAAACTCACCGCTACCTTCCAACAATGTAGTATGCATCACCATCGATGATCTGACCGGGGAGGTATTCATCGGAACAGAAAAAGGAATTGTCTCCTACCGGAGCGATGCGACCACGGGTGGACAGACATGCAACGACCATTACGCTTTCCCGAATCCGGTAAAACACGATTATCACGGTCCGATAGCTGTTCGTGGACTTGTTGACGATGCCGATGTCCGCATCACCGATGCAGCAGGCAATATCGTATTCCGAACGAAAGCGCTCGGCGGACAGGCGGTATGGGATGGAAATGACTTTTCAGGAAGAAGAGCCACCACAGGGATCTATTACGTACAAGCGACCAATCCGGACGGAACCGCAACGTGTGTATCGAAATTATTGATGGCCCGCTGATGCTTCAGAAAACCAGAGGAATCGTACTCAAGACAACCGACTACAGCGAAACCAGTCTGGTTGTTAAGATCTATACGGAAGATTTCGGATTGCAGTCTTATATCGTAAACAGCGTACGGAAAAAAAACGCGAAGTTCCGTTCCGGACTTTTCGAACCGCTTACACAGGTTGAGTTGGTCGCTTATCATAAAGAAAGCGGTGGTCTTCAACGGATATCTGAAATCAGGAACGGGGTACGTTACATGAGCATCCCGTTCGATCCGGTGAAGTCGTCCATGGTCATCTTCCTGAACGAGCTCTTATACCGGACCCTTCGCGAAGGGGAAGGCGATCAGTCGTTGTATGGATACCTCTCCAATTCATTGGAGTTGCTCGACTTGCAGCAACCGGTTTCAAACGCATTTCACTTTTCATTCCTGTTGGGACTCACCCGACATCTGGGATTCCAGCCGAACGGCTTTTGTACGCCTTTGACACCCTACTTCGATCTTCAGGGTGGCAGCTTCTGCTCCGAACCTCCACTTCATCCTCATTATCTCGACCGTGAGGAGAGCGCGTTACTGGATGGATTGTTACGGGCTACCATGAGCAGTCTTAAATATCCGTCGATGGATGCTGCTGTGAAACGAAAACTGCTGGACCGGCTGGTAGATTATTTCCGCCTGCATGTAGCAGGCTTGGGAGAAATCCGTTCACACAAAGTACTGGAAGAGATTTGGGACTGATGGCAAAAGCCGATCAAAGAATATCTTTCACCTTCTCCGCTTCGGCTTTTGAAAAACGTTTGCGAATCCAGCGGGGTAGAAGAATCGCCCCGATGAACAGGTAAGGGTAGTAACTGATCAGACGCCAAAGCAGTCCAAGCGTAGCAGAAAGTCCATTAGGAATGAATTCTCCTAAAAAATCACTGAACATGAACTCCGCAAGTCCACTTCCACCGGGAGTCGGACTGAACAGAATGATGATACCCATGACCACCTGGCGGGCGAAGATGACGAGATTATCCACCGGTGCATTCTGGAATGCAAGTATCAGGCAATTGACTATCGTGTAACGCGCAGTCCAGGAAGCAAAAGTTCCGAAGAACGATTTTAACCAGAACCGACGGTCTTTGTCCTTCAATCCGTTCGATGCGATCACCAACTGGTTACCGGTTTCCAATGCGCTGTGCTTCCAGCGACGCAGGAAAGGGATTGAAAACAGTTTCAATAGCAGGAATTTTATAAAGCGCGGATTAATGAAAAGTGCGTAGGCAACGAAGACCTTGTAGGCCAGGATGATGAAATAGACCGCCCAGAATGTGATAAGAAAGCCTTTACTGATAGGTACCAGGACCCCTTCACTGATGTCGATAGTGGAAAAAAGGCGTTCGTGGCCGACTAGAAAATAAACAAGAGGAGCCATGATGGCAAGAAAGACGCCATCTTGAAAAGAGGATACCATCACCGCAGTGATACTCTTTCCCATGTTGATGCGTTCACGGTTGAGGATGAATATGGCGAAGATGAATCCTCCACCTATCATGCCCGGAGCAAGTGCAGAGGAGAATTCCCACAACATGATCACGTTGAATGCACTACGCCAATTGAGTTCATAGTCGGTAAGTGCACGGATACGCACCATGTAAGCCCAGTCGCGCACCACCATCATTGCAAAAGCCATCAATATCCAGAGCGTACTGTTCCAGCTCCATGTTATCTTTTGGAAGGCGATCGGATCGAAATTCCTTGAAAGCAGATAAGTAGCGGCACCGAGTCCAAGTAGCACAGGCAATAAGATCCGGGTGGGCCGGAAGGTCTTGAGCAATTGCCGTGAGTCGGGTTGCATGCCGGAAGGCAGTGGATCAGGCGTTTACTTCTTCAGGCTTGGCCAACCAGAAATTGTTGAAACCTATGCCGAGCGTGATTCGAATCGCCTGCTCTTGCAGTAGCTCAAGCACAGCGAGGAACGTGAAAATGGCGTGCACCTTGTTTTCACATGAAGTGATAAGATCCGTGAATGCCACTTGTCCGCTCGTACGGATGCGTTCGGCCAAAGTTGACTTTTCACCCGAAATGGTGTACGGATACTGCACGACTTTATGCTTGACCTTCTTGCTCTCGTTTTCGAAGCGTGTGACGACCTTGTTGAAAGTATTAAGCAGTTGGTACAAGGTGAGATTCATCAACTCTTCGGTTGCGGAATTCTGCATGGCGATTTCCGCAAGTTCGCGTTGGATGTTTCCACGCGTTGTTTTCATGGAACGATCGTCCTCCAACGTACGGAAATCCTCACACGCCTCTTTGAACTGCTTGTACTGGAGGATGCGTTCTACAAGGTCCTTGCGCGGATCGATCTCATTACCTTCATCATCCAGTTCCGGCCGTGGCAACAACATTTTAGCCTTGATGCGCATCAACGTAGCCGCAACCAGGATGAACTCACTGGCTAACTCGATGTTGAGCTCATTCATTTGCCGGATGTAATCCAGGAAATCGTTGGTGATGTTGGAAATGGGAATATTATGTACATCGATCTCATCGCGTTCGATGAAAAACAATAACAAATCGAAAGGCCCCTCGAACTGGGGCAAACGGACTTCAAATGCTTTTTCCACGATATCAGGTTAATACTCAAATCTACGGAAAAAAACGACCCGGACTCCATTTCTTGCCACAAATGCAGGTGCTCTAAGCACGGAAATGGACTGACTATTAGCTTGTTATATGAATGGCTGAAGTGCCTCCGACCAGCCTCACTTCAAAGCGTTTTTCACTACCCAAAAAACACCCTTTACGTTAGTATGCCACTCCTTCAAAATCATGACCAATATGATTTCTTCGATAAGCTCAAGTGTTGTAATGAAGGCTGCAGCATAAAACAACGGATAGAAGGGCTCGGCGGTAAAGAAAAGCAGGATAAGAAAACTGCCTTGCAAGATGGCGGCAAGCTTCGCAAGAATAGTATGAAAGCTGGTGATACGTCCATACCGGATGAAGGCCAAAATGGTCTGTATCACAAATAATCCCAGCATCATTCCGATGATCCAACGCTGCTCATGTAAGAAGTCTTTCTTGAAAAACCAGACACCAAGAACACCGGCAAGTATTGTCAGGTCGTCGCCGATAGAATCGAGCTTGGTCCCGAAAACACTGGCGACCTTTAGCTTGCGGGCCAATATACCGTCGATAGCATCTGTGAAAAAGCAGATACCCAACAACCATTTGAATACGTCAAGATTCTCGCACCAAATCAATGCCAGCAAAAACGGGAAAGCCACTACACGCACCCACGTGATGCCATTCACTACCAAATAATTGGGATTGATCATTTCGCTGAAGTTACGAAAGTAGGTGGATAATCCTTTCCCGAACACTGACAATCGTCATATCCGTTTTCATGGAAAAGGAATTAGTTTGTGTCATGATCAAGCATTGCTTTAGATTTTCAGAAATCACTCGTCAGGATGTTGCGAGGTTCGGTGGCAAAAACGCATCCCTAGGAGAAATGACTCGTTCACTTGAAAGAGCGGAGGTCAAAATACCTACCGGATTTGCAATCGATGCCTCCGCCTTCGAAACGACACTGCGGAGTAACGGAGTATGGGATAAGATCATGAGCGTACTTTCAACAGTCGATAAGAACACCTTGGCTGGACTGGAGGAAGCCTCTGAGATTTGCAGAAAACTTGTTTCCGAATGCAGATTTTCGCGTGAATTACAAGCCGAGATAACATCTGCATACAGAGCGATGGGATCGCCTTCAGTGGCTGTCAGAAGCAGTGCAACAGCCGAGGATCTTCCTAACGCAAGCTTCGCGGGACAACACGAATCGTTCCTGAATGTGGAAGGAGAAACCGAACTTATGAAGGCGGTGACTGCATGCTACCAATCACTATACACTGCACGAGCCATTAAATACCGAATGGATAATGGCTTTGTTCATGAAAACGTGACATTGTCGGTTGGGATACAACGTATGGTTCGAAGCGACAAAGGAAGTGCAGGAGTGGCCTTTACACTGGACCCTGAAACAGGATTCAAAAATGTGATTTATCTGACGGGGGCCTGGGGGCTTGGAGAAACAGTCGTACAAGGCGCAGTCAATCCGGATGAGTTCCTGCTCTTCAAACCTGCTGTCATCGGCTCATCCGATCCCATTCTTCGCAAGACATTAGGGAGCAAACTCCAAAAACTGGTTTATGCTGAAAATGAAAAAAGCGGAACGGCATTGGTGGACACACCGGAAGAACAGCGTAAGGAGTTCGTGCTGACTGATACGGAAGTGAGAGTAATTGGAAAATGGTGCGATGTAATCGAAAAACATTACGGTATGCCGATGGATATAGAGTGGGCGAAAGACGGAATCACTGGTGAAATTTTCATCCTCCAAGCACGCCCTGAAACAGTACATGCTCAACGGAAAAAACCGTTTATCAGTGAATATGAATTGAAAAAGCAGGGCGATGTCATTTGTAAAGGAACAGCAGTAGGCCATTCGATCGTTTCAGGCACAGTCAAAATCATCCGTGGAATTGAAGATGCAAACAGTGTGAAACCTGGCGACATACTTGTTGCGGAGATAACCCACCCCGACTGGAATACGATGTTGAGGAAAGCGATTTGCATCATCACCGATAAAGGTGGCCGTACAAGTCATGCAAGCATCGTGGCCAGGGAGCTTGGAATCACCGCCGTGGTGGGAACTGAAAATGCCACAAAAGTCCTGAAAGACGGACAAGTGGTGACCGTTTGCACGGCGACAGGTGAACAAGGAATCGTATTCGACGGGAAGGCTGAATGGACAAGAAAGGAAATCGAAATCGGTCATATACCTGAGACGCATACACTACCGATGCTGATTCTTGCTGATCCGTCAAGAGCGTTCCATTATGCAAACTATCCGGCAAAGGGAATCGGCCTGTTGAGAATGGAATTCATCATCACCAACAGCATAGGAATTCACCCGATGGCATTGGCCCACCCGGAACTCATAGGTGATGAAACCGTTCGGGAAAAAATCCTGAAAATCACTGAACGTTTCGCTGACCCAAAAGAGTTCTTCATCGAGCGACTCGCTTCCTCTCTTTCGATTATGGCCGCTGCCTTTCATCCGAATGATGTGATTGTAAGGACAAGCGATTTCAAAACGAATGAATACGCAGATCTGCTTGGTGGCAAGGATTTCGAACCGTTGGAGGAGAATCCAATGCTGGGACTGCGCGGAGCTTCCCGTTATTACAGGGATTCTTACAAGGAAGGCTTTGGTATGGAGTGCGAAGCGATACGGCGAACTAGGGAGTTGAACGGCCTGACCAATTTGAAAGTAATGATTCCATTCTGTCGTACCGTCGAAGAAGGAGAAAAAGTGCTTTCAACAATGAAGGGGTTCGGACTTGAAAGGGGTAAGAACGGATTGGAAGTGTATGTGATGGCAGAGATTCCAAGCAATGTGCTGCTGGCGAACGAATTCGCATCGATTTTTGACGGTTTCTCGATCGGCTCCAATGATCTCACGCAACTCACCTTGGGAATCGACAGGGATGCCGAATCGATAAGCGATCTTTTTGATGAAGGAAACGAGGCAGTTATGAAATTGCTGCGTAGCATGATAAAAGATGCGAAAAAAGCCGGAAGGAAGATCGGCCTTTGCGGTCAAGCGCCAAGCGATAAGCCGGAATTCGCAAAGTTCCTGGTTGATTGCGGAATCGACAGTGTCAGCTTCAACCCCGATGCGCTCTTGGCAGGAATACAAAACATCGCATCTGCGGAACAAGTGATATATTCGGAACATGAAACGATTACAAGGTAAGGTGGCCATCATCACCGGTGCTGCCGGTGGAATGGGTAAGGAAGAAGCGATACTTTTCGCACGTGAAGGAGCGGCAGTGCTTGCTACTGACATCCAATCCGCGATGCTTGGCGAATGGGTGAAAAACGCCCGTGAAAAAGGGCTTCCCGTTGAATGGATGCGGCACGATGTGACTTCCTCGATCGACTGGCAACAGGTGACAGAAAAATGTATTCAGCTTTTCGGGCATGTCAATATCCTGGTGAATAATGCCGGTGTCTATCCTCCCGGGAAAACGAGCGAGACCACTTCGCTGGAAGAATGGGCAAGGATACTTACAATCAATCTCACAGGGCCCTTCATCGGTTGCAAAGCCGTTTTACCCCATATGAAAAATGCAGGTGGAGGATCGATCATCAATGTGTCCTCAATAGCAGGACTGGTAGGTGGAAACGGACCGGCTTACTCGGCATCCAAGGGAGGACTTCGCGCATTAAGTCGCGATCTTGCTGTTGAATACGCAAAGCATAATATACGCGTCAATGTTTTGGATCCAGGTGGCGTTCTTACGCCTATGACTGAAGCTATAGCCAAAGCACCCGGCATTGAAGAACTCATCCGCGCAAGCAGCCCTCAGGGACGAATGGCCGATCCATTGGAGTTGGCGAATGGAGCACTTTTCCTTGCCTCCGATGAATCATCGTTCATGACCGGTGCCGATCTGGTCATGGATGGCGGATTGGTTGCACGTTGACATTGAGAGCTATTCGTGGGATGTCGGGGACAAACCTCCTTCCCTATCTTTGCGGCCCATGAATCCAAGAGCTCGAGCACACTTGGCCCTGATTGCGGCGAATCTTATTTACGGCGCCAATTTCAGCATCTCAAAAATAGCGATGCCGGCATTTATCGAACCGCAAGGATTCATCGTACTCAGAGTGGCCTTCTCACTGCTTCTCTTTTGGATATTCAGCCGATCATCCGCAAAAGGCGTAGTTGTAGATTTCAAGGACCACATAAAGCTGTTCTTTCTTGGCCTCAGTGGTGTCGCAATCAACCAGATGCTTTTTTTCGAGGGATTAGCCCGGACTTCAAACATCAATGCAGCACTTATTCTGACCACTAATCCCATAATGGTCATGGCAGGAGCGAGTATTGTTTACAAAGAAAAAATCACATTATTCCGCGCATTGGGGATTCTTTTTGGAATAGCGGGAGCCTCCGCTCTTATTCTGCTGCAGATGAACGGGAAAGGTACTGCAACCTGGCAAGGCGATTTGATGGTACTGCTGAATGCAGCCGCATATGCGGCATTCATGGTATTCGTCAAACCACTGATGAAAAAATATTCACCGATGCTGGTGATCCGATGGAGCTTCTTTTACGGGTTTCTATTCGTCATTCCGTTCGGGACCGGTCAGGTGATGGATATCGAATGGTCCACATTCACCACGCCGATCTGGCTCTCCACTTTTTATGTGATCATAGCAAGCACATTCCTCGCATATTGGTTCAACACCTTTGGTTTGCAACATCTGAGTCCTTCTGTAGTGAGTTTTTATATCTATCTGCAGCCCATTTTCGCTACCATCATTTCACTACTTATCACACATGAACCGGTGACCGTTCCACAAATCCTGTCGTGCCTGTTCATCTTCATCGGAGTTTACCTTGTCAATCGTCCTGCAAGCCGCTAAAGCTTGTCGGGTAAATGGTGTACTTTTGGGACACTAATACCAAAAATTCCATGATCCGTTCAATGACCGGTTTCGGTAGCGCTTCCGTACAAGTCGGCAATAAGACCATACTGGTCGAAATCAAATCGGTAAACAGTAAGTTTTTCGATCTCAATCTTCGTTTGCCGTCGGTATTCCGCGACAAGGATCTTGAATTACGTACTGAACTGAATCGTACCATAGAGCGTGGGAAAGTGGAATGCACGGTAGTGGTGGAATCTCCGGATACGACTAAACGCGCTTCCTTCAACATGGATCTCATCGATTCTTATCATAAGGATCTCAAAGCGCTTCAGAAGAAACTGAAACTGAAAGATACTCCCGATATGCTGCGTACTTTATTGAGTATGCCTGATGTGCTGGTATCAGAAAAACAAGCTGCCGATCCTGCACACTGGGAAGCCTTACAGGAAGCGATGAAGAAGGCGGTGAGTTCTTTCAATGGTTTCCGGAAGAAAGAAGGGAAAACACTTTCGAAAGATCTTGAAGAACGGATCAGGAACATCGTTTCACTGATGGAAAAACTGACTCCTTTCGAAAAGGCAAGGATAGAAGCTGTACGCAAGCGTTTGCGTCAGAGTCTTGAGGAGACCATGCAATCGAATGAAATCGATCGCAACCGTTTCGAACAAGAGCTTATATTTTACCTGGAAAAACTCGACGTTACCGAAGAAAAGGTACGACTCTCCAGTCACTGTGATTTCTTCCTGAAAACAATGAGCGACGAGGAGTCATCAGGTAAAAAACTCTCTTTCATCGCTCAGGAAATAGGTCGTGAAATCAACACGATCGGATCAAAGGCAAATGACGCCGACATGCAACGTATGGTGGTGGCTATGAAAGACGAGCTGGAAAAAGTGAAAGAACAAGTATTGAACATCATTTGAAATGCAAGGAAAGCTGCTACTGTTTTGCGGACCGTCAGGAAGCGGAAAGACGACCATCGTCCACCACTTGCTGAAGCATGATGCGCGGCTGACCTTCTCCGTATCCGCTACCACAAGGCCGATACGCGCCAATGAAAAAGACGGGGCGGATTATCACTTTCTATCCGTGAATGACTTCAAGAAACTGATCCGTGAAAACGCTTTCATCGAATGGGAAGAAGTCTATACGGACCGCTTCTATGGCACCTTACGGTCTGAAATCGACCGTATTTGGAAAGCCAGGAAAGTTGCAGTATTCGATGTTGATGTGGAGGGCGGACTGAAGATCAAAAGCATTTTCGGTGACCGGCTTCTTTCGGTATTTGTAATGCCTCCATCCGTTGAAGAGCTTAGAAGAAGACTTCATACACGCAATTCTGAAACAGCAGAGTCCTATAAAGCACGTATCAGCAAAGCAGAACATGAGTTGACGTATGCCTTTCGCTTCGATAAGACGATCGTGAACGATTCACTGGGAAAAGCCTTGTCCGATGCAGAGGATCTGGTGAACGATTTCCTGTTGGACGAAATGGACCCTGGAATACAATCGGATAAGCCATGAAAATA
>JBJSZR010000222.1:0-3509 GCA_046090385.1 Bacteroidota bacterium | reverse complement strand
GGGATCCAATTTGACCAGCCCGAGGAAATTGCTGTTCAAATGGTCAGCTGCACAAAGGACGAGGTGAAGAAAATAATCGCAGCGATGTTCTTCATCGTATTCTCAATCGTATTCTGGGCGATTTATGAGCAGGCAGGCGGATCACTCAGCCTTTATGCCGCTGACCATTTGAACAGCAATTTCCTCGGGCTGGTCAAATTGGATCCCAATGGGGTCAACAATTCCGCCAATGCGGCTTTCGTCATACTTTTTGCAGCAATAGCCGGAAGCCTTTGGGTCGCACTTTCAAAAAGAAAGATGGAACCGAATACCGTAGTCAAATTCGGTCTGGGCTTCCTGTTCCTTGGAGCTGGGTTCATGTTGTTTTTCACAGGTCGTTTCTTTGCTGACCAAAACGGTATTTCATCACTCGACGTTTTCACACTGGCCTACCTGGTTATCACCTTCGGCGAGCTTTGTCTATCTCCTATAGGATTGTCGATCATGACCAAACTCGCGCCTGCGCGCCTTCAGGGTTACATGATGGGAATGTGGTTCTTGGCTAGTGCGTACGGACAATATGTCGCAGGACTTTTCGGAGCAAGCATTTCGCCTGAAGCCTCTGCCACGCCGATTGAAAAATTGAACGTCTATACTCAGGGCTACTACGATTTCGCTTGGTATGCAATCATTGCCGGAATCGTCTTGATTGCCATCTCTCCGATTATCCGAAGGCTGATGGGTGATGTGAAATAATGATCGTTTTGAACTGTTTTTGATTTTTCCAATAAATCCGATATTAGCATCTGACTTTCAAACACGATCAACTATGGGAAAAGGTGACAAGAAATCCCGAAAGGGAAAGATCTGGCGAGGAAGCTTCGGCAAGAAACGTCCTGCCAGAAAACAAACAAAACGAGCTTAGTGCGGGAAAGCGACCAACCGGTCGCTTTTTTTATGACCCAACCTTTGCCTTTATCCACAGAATATGAGTTCTGTTCCAAAATAAGCTGTTTTTCAGGCAATTAAACTGGCAATCGTTCAGTCTTCCATTTTTACTTTTAAGCAAAGGTTGATTACTTTTAGGGCACTGAAAAGAGACACATTAACCTCAAAACCATACACATGAAAAAACAATTACTTTCTATTTGCTTCGCGTTGTTCGCAGCAGGTGTATTCGCACAGGGTACCTGGGTGAGTCAAGCTACCAACTTCGCACCGGTATCTTCCGGAGTACTTTACATCTCTCCCGTCGACACGAACGTCCTTTGGATCTGCGCCTACGACGGTTCCGGTGGTGGAGCTGATCGCCAGGACTACTCACGCACACTCGACGGAGGTCAGCAGTGGACAGCAGCGACCGTACCTGTATCAAACACCTACGATTGGTCTATGATTCATGGTGTTTCCGCAGACACGGCGTTCGCAGTTTTCTATGATCCTACAGCTGCAACAGGCGGTGGCATCTGGAGAACAACCGATGCAGGCGCCACCTGGACCCAGTGCGGTGCGGGACAGATGTATGCGACTGGAGCTTCCTTTCCAAACGTTGTTCACTTCTGGAACAGTCAGGAAGGCTGGGCAATGGGTGATCCACTCGGCGGTTACTTTGAACTGTACAAAACATTGGATGGAGGAAACACTTGGACACGCACGCCTCAAGCCAATATACCTGCACCTCAGGCAGGCGAATATGGAATTGTAGGCCACTATTGCGTAATCGGTGATAATGTATGGTTTGACACTCAGAAGGGACGTGTGTACCGCTCTACTGATCGTGGCGACACTTGGCAGGTAGCAACCACCAGTATCCTGGTACCAAGTACCGGAGCAATCGATATCGCCTTCACAAGCGTTACCGATGGAATTGCACGCCTGTACAACGCTACCACAGGAGTGAACACAGTAAAAAGAACTACTGACGGCGGTGCGACTTGGTCAACTCTCGCCATCACCGGCGACTTTTGGGGCAATGATGTGAAGTGGGTTCCAGGAACTGCCTCCATGCTCGTCAGCACAGGTGCAGCAACCGGCTTGTCAGGTTCCTCTTATAGCCTTGACGGCGGTGCCAACTGGACTACCATCGAAACCGCTGCCCAGCGTACAGCCCTCGGCGTTGTCGATTCTACTCATTGGTGGACCGGTGGATTCACCATGAGTCCTTCCTCGGGTGGAATATTCCGTTATCAGAGTATTCCAGTCATTACCTGCAACGATGCTAACATCAATCCCGGCACTGCAGTCGGCAACGTTCCTTTCATCTGCCCCGGCGACACGGTTCTTGTAACCACTACCGGTGTTGTAGCACCCACTGTCGGTGACTATGCCGGACTTGGCTGGATTCTTTCTTTCACTGATGTTTCAGGCAATCCTGATCCTCAAAACGATCCAGGATATGTTGGTGGCTCCGGCATCCAGTTTCCTGCTCCTGCAACAGGTGCTATCCAATTGATCAACGACGGTAGCTTGATCGACGGCGTCAACCTGCCATACGGCACCTACTACTTCACTCCTGTCGTTCTTGGAAATGCTACCGGCACCTCTGCATCCATCATCAATGTCACACTCGACCCTGCATGCACCTATGCTGGCAACTCGGTCGCAGTTTATGTTGCAGATCCGAATGACACCCTTTGCACGACTACCGGCATTGCACAAGTGGACGCATCAACCCTTAGTGTCCGTGCTTATCAGTCAGACGCTATGGGAATCAGCCTCCGCATCTCCAGTAAGTCATCCGGCACTGCGAATATAGAAGTGCTTGACATCATGGGTCGCTCAGTATATTCTGACAACAAACAAGTACAGAACGGTATAAATGCAGTCCGAATCGACAGCACGTTGCCTTCCGGTACATATATCACCAAAGTGACTGTAAACGGAAACACGGCAGTCACAAAATTCGTGAAGCAATAATCTGCTTGATTTCACCATATAAGCCCTGCAGCAATCACTGCAGGGCTTTTTTATTCTAAAAAAGCTGTACTAACTCCACTAACACCATTTGAGCAGGATATCGGCGTTTGCAAGTCTGATACATAATCGTACCTTGGGATTACATACACACCAACCATGAAGAAATTCCTACTACCCCTCATCACACTAATCAGTTGCTTGAACATCGTCTCAGGTTCTCACTTGATGGGCGGACAAATCACTGCTGCCTGGCTGGGAACAGGATTTGACTATCAAGTCACAATGACACTTTACCGAGACACCATCGGAATTCCCATGTATCCGACTGAAGACATCAATATCTCTGCGGATACCATCGCCGGAACATCACCGGTGATTTATACGATAAATGCTCCGCCTGCGATCAATTTCGGTAACGGAGTCGAAGAGTACACCTATCAGCTGAATGTCAGTTTTCCGGCAGCTGGCGATTATGTCATCTACTGGAGGGTTAGCGGAGTTAGTACAGCTTTTTTAGAATAAAAAAGCCCTGCAGTGATTGCTGCAGGGCTTATATGGTGAAATCAAGCAGATTATTGCTTCACGAATTTTGTGACTGCCGTGTTTCCGTTTAC
>JBJSZR010000221.1:0-2423 GCA_046090385.1 Bacteroidota bacterium | reverse complement strand
TGCGTCTTGCACTGCATGCTCCTTGACGGATAACTGCTTTGGGTAGCTGATATTTTGCATCTTACAACCACCACATGTCCCGAAATATGTACAAGATGGGGAAACTCGGTCAACGGAGGGTGTGTGGATATGCTGTATTCGCGCCTCTGCATGTTTTTTCTTGATCCGATCGATCCGAATGTCAACGATATCGCCTGGAACACCTCCTTCCACAAAAATCACAAACCGGTCCACACGTACGATCCCTTTGCCCTCCAAGGTCATTTCTTCGATTCGGGCATTTTCCAATATGTCCCCTTTGTTCACCGGTGGTTTCATGGCGCGAAAATACATTCTATTCCCGATGTAAAATCTTTTGATAGCTAATAACTGTTATTGTGAAGTATTGGCTTCTGTGGCTTCAAAGTGGCTCTTGGTTCCTTATCTTTACATTCATGGATTACGCAAATCATTGGTCAGCACCCTCAGTTGTGAGACATACCTCGGATTATATCGCCAGGGAAGACCGCTACGGGGCACATAATTATCATCCACTTCCGGTCGTCTTGGAGCGAGGGCAAGGAGTTTATGTCTGGGATGTTGACGGTAAGCAATACTATGATTTCTTGTCAGCCTATTCCGCACTTAACCAGGGACATAATCATCCGAGGATTGTGGCCGCACTGGTTGCACAGGTTTCGAAATTGACACTTACCTCGCGTGCGTTCTACAATAACCTTTTGGGAGAGTATGAAGAGTATGTAACCAGATTATTCGGTTATGACAAGGTGCTCCCGATGAATACTGGCGCTGAAGGAACTGAAACTGCTCTGAAGCTTTGTCGTCGCTGGGCGTATGAAAAAAAAGGAGTGCCTGAAAACCAGGCAAAGATCATTGTCTGTGAAGGTAATTTCCATGGCCGTACCATCACTGCCATTTCTGCATCCTGTGACCCCGATTCTTATGGCGGTTTCGGTCCGTTCACGCCTGGGTTTATAAAAATACCCTATAACGATCTTCAAGCACTTGCTGATGCAGTTTCCGATCCTACCGTTGCAGGCTTTCTGATTGAACCCATACAGGGTGAAGCCGGCGTGGTCATCCCTGAAGAGGGCTACTTGAAATCCGCCTTTGAATTATGTAAACGTAACAGGGTTTTGTTCATCGATGATGAAATCCAGACCGGTATGGGGAGGACTGGCCGAATTCTGGCATGTGATCACGAAGGTATTCGTGGCGATATCCTCATACTCGGCAAAGCCCTATCTGGTGGCATGTTACCGATTTCGGCAGTACTCGCCGATGATGAAGTCATGTTATGTATTCGCCCAGGTCAGCATGGCAGTACTTATGGTGGAAATCCGTTGGCAGCCCGTGTTGCAATCGAATCACTTAAAGTGCTGGTCGAGGAGAAGCTGCCTGAAAATTCAGCTTTGATGGGATCCCTTTTGCTGAAAGAATTGAAATCGATGGATCATCCAATGGTCAATACTGTGAGGGGTAAAGGACTTTTTTGTGCCATGGAGATTGAGCCTAAAGATGGTAAGGATGCTTGGGATTTCTGTATGGCATTGAAAGAAAATGGACTGCTCGCAAAACCAACCCATGGACACACCATCCGCTTCGCACCTCCGTTGGTGATCAATGAAAAGCAGTTGATGGAATGTATTGCAATCATCCGCAATACGCTCAATCAGTTCTGAGAACTTACTTTGAAAAAAAAGATCGCGTTTTCGAGAGTGATTCAATAGCTTTTTCCAGCTGTTTATTTCCTTCTTGAGACGATAATGGCAGAAGTGATTCCTTGTGCTGTGACAAGGATTTCAATTGATCGTCGATGGCGATTGCTTGACCGTTCCGAATTCCGGCCTGAATCCTGCCAATAGTGGATGGTTTGTGGAGATCAGCAGCATGCTCTCTTACACTTTGGATCTCGCGCTTCATGTTGTTCAACTTCACTCTGGAGCGAACAAGCGATATGGCGAAAAGCACTGTCAAAATCACAATCGCCAACGCAGTGAACCGCTGATAGTAGGAATGCAGGAAGCCGTAATTTTCGGATGAGGTGATCATTGATTCCGCACCATCCTGGGTCGATTTCATTTCATCGTCCAAATTAGCTGCTCTGTTTGAAAAAGCTTCCCGTGCTTTCAATACGGTATCCTTCAGGTCAAGGTATAACTTGGCTTCTTTCTGCGACAGATATTGCTTATAGAGAAGATAGGCTTGCCTCTGATGTTTGATTCTGCTATATCCTTCGCAAACGGCTTCATAGGTGTCAAATAGCAAGCCGATGTCTTCCTTGCGTACTTCATCGTAACGGGGCAGTTGCGCTGACATACGGTCAAGCTCGACAGGGCTCAGGGAATCTTTCGATGCCTTGTCCCTGATACTTTCCATTTCAGTTCTTGTGATCGGAGCTGAAACAGATTTATGAGCCATGA
>JBJSZR010000220.1:0-1047 GCA_046090385.1 Bacteroidota bacterium | reverse complement strand
CGGGAGGAATGCTTTCGACTTTCGCTTCTTTGTTGGTTAGCGTTCCACTTTCACCCTTAGGAGCTGAAATCACCAGCGCCTTTGGAAGTTCATTTTTCGACGCATTCTTTCAGGCGGCCATTCCAGAAGAAATCGCCAAGTGGATAATCGTTTATCTTGTAATCTTCAAGAGCAGACATTTCGACCAACACTACGACGGTATAGTGTATGCAGTCGCTGTTTCGTTAGGATTCGCTTTGGTCGAAAATTTGTTTTATGTTTTCGAAGGTGGAATGGGTGTAGCGGTCATTCGAGCAGTACTGGCAGTTCCAGCTCACGGACTTTTTGGGGTCGTAATGGGATACTATCTATCACTTGCAAAATTCGACAAGCCGGAAAAATCAAGGACTTATTTCACTAAAAGCATCTTGATTCCCATGGCGATGCATGGCAGTTATGACTTTTTTCTGATGTATCTGAACAATGAACCGACTCCCCTTGTAACTTTGGCATGTATCATCGGATTCACGTATGTGGTGATCCGGTCATGGAAAATGGGCAAACATAAGATACGACAGCATTTGGGTAAGGATGGACAAAGCTTGGCTGATCAAGTCCCTATGAGCTGAGTTTCTTTGACCGAGCAGTAGTATTCCATGGGAATTACTCAAAAAGCCACCTCTTTTAACAGCAGTAAGAATTGTATTTTATAGAACTGAAATGAAAACCCTGATCATTCTCGGTGCGCTCGATGCTGAGGTGGATGCGATTTTTGCGCATGTGACAGATGTAGTACCCATCTCTTGCGGTAGCCTGAATGCATATAATGGAAATCTTTTTGGAAGAAATGTCGTGGTCAGCAAATCAGGTGTTGGGAAAGTCTTCGCAGCAGCCACCACCCAGTGGCTCATACAGCAATTCAGTCCGGAAGCGGTTATTTTTACGGGGGTTGCGGGCGCCTTGAATGCGGACTTTGAAGTCGGCGACATCGTTCTGGCAACTGACTGCATCCAATACGACATGGATGCCCGCGGATTGGGATTCCCCATAGGAAACATTCCCTATACA
>JBJSZR010000219.1:0-1244 GCA_046090385.1 Bacteroidota bacterium | reverse complement strand
TCAACAGTCAACAAGGTGACCATCATTTTCGTCAGCGAAGCGATAGGACGAACAGACTCTGCATTCTTCTGCCATACTATTTTCTGATTGACAGCATCGTACAACAAACCTCCAATGACCTGCTCCTCTTGAGCGATGATGGTTTCCAAAGGATCATACCTGAAGGTGCTGATCTTCTGTTCATCAGTTCCTGGCGTGGCCTTGGCTGTTCCGAGAATCAATACAACCAGCAAAAATTGCCGACTAAGTTGGATCAGACGGGGAATAAATCGTTTCATGACGGTAGAGGTTCTAAATTAATACAACTGCCGTTGAGCAGAGAGGTCGAACCTTTTTACTTATGATCAACCGAAAACGTTTCCCGAAAACCAAAATTGAAAACAAATCCGATGTTTTTTTATCAAAAATTGAAAAAAACGAAGGTTATGCGGAATCAACCCTTGGCGGTGGGGGTAACGGACTGCAATTTGGTCAATGCAGGGTCATTGGTTGGAACCACTCCGTAATTGGTGATCATTTCCTGGTAGATTAACCGGGAAATATCCGCTATGATTTCCTGTAAAGCGGCTTGGTCATTGCCTCTGGTCATGACTATAAGTACATAGTCCGACTGGCCTAGATAAAATATGCCACCTTCATGGACTTGGAAATCATTACCGACATTTCTTTCCCCGAACTTATGTGAAATTTCCAGCTGGCCTTTCAGATAACGATTGAAGCCTGCATCGTAAGCGCATCTTGACAACAAATCAAGCGCACGATCAGACATCTGAGGAGAAAGGAAGGATGAGTTATAGAGAAGTCGGAAGAACTTGCTCATTTGTTCAGCTGTAAGGGGATAATCAGCCTGGTGCGGATCCGGTACGGGTAATTCAAGTGCAGAAAGTACTTCATTATAAACTTTGAAGTCGATTCGTTCATTGAGTAATGAGGTCGCATTATTATCTGAATAAACAATCATGAGTTCCAGAAGCTGCTCAATAGTATAAGTTTTACCTAATTCGGCACCTTTGGCAGCTATAATCAGCTGGGAAGGCGAATCGGTATACTTTGTATTGTAGGTGATTTGCTTTTCAAAAAGCGCAGGATTACGCTCAGCATCCTTCAGATAAGTGATGAGAGTCATGACTTTCATCAGTGAACCCGGACTATATTGCTCGTCACCCGTGTTGAAATTCCTACCACTGTCCAGCAACCTGAAATAGACATTGATTGACGATGCTTTGCCGGAATTTTTCCTTTCA
>JBJSZR010000218.1:0-2560 GCA_046090385.1 Bacteroidota bacterium | reverse complement strand
GCATCCTGCGCTTCAATCGTCAACACTGTTGTTTTCTTTGCCATTTTTGCTGATTGCTTTTATTGGAGTCTGGCCTTTGCGGACAGCCAAATCGATGTATGGCGCGGCTTTTGCAATCGCATTTCTTTTTTCAGGAGTTTTCTCCACGGTTTATTCACGTGGGTTTTACAATCAACCGCCTTTTGGTGTATTCAAGGATGTCGCAAGCGATGTCACAGATTGGGTCAAGGATTATGGTGCTGACAGTATTTTGGTCGTGGCAAATACTGTGAATCCAGCCTATCTGCAGTACTATTTCGATCGTACCTCCCACGCACCTTCGAATGTGATATACAAGATCGAGACAACGGCTGAGCTTTCAACCTTGCGCGATGAAGTCGATAGTTTGAGCGAAAAATTCCCATATCTGGCGTATGTCTGGACAAACTCGCTCCATCCGTATGAGATCAACTCGATCGTTTCGCAACGGTATCGATACATCAACAATCATAAGACCTATTTCAATGCAGAGTGCTGGCTCTTCAGCCGAAAATCTTCTGATAGTGTTTCAAAAATTGATGAGAGTTGGACCATTCACTATTCGCAAAACAAAGCCGATGGTAAAGCCCGTGTCATCGACGGAAT
The DNA here is from genome assembly GCA_046090385.1 of Bacteroidota bacterium. GTDB lineage: Bacteria > Bacteroidota > Bacteroidia > AKYH767-A > 2013-40CM-41-45 > Pollutiaquabacter. The sequence goes on along the minus strand of JBJSZR010000218.1, from coordinate 1,936 downwards.
CACGGTCGCTTATGTTGATTCCACTTCTGAATTCCTGTCGGGTATTCAGGATTCTGTAATTCAGGATTCGGACTTTCGGGTTTTCACTGCTGCGGTAGGCTATAATTGTACAGATCGGACAGGCGGACAGATGTTGGTTTTCGAAGTCATTTCAGGGGATGAGAAACTGGAGTGGTACGGTGTACGATTGAACGATTACAATCTACGGCCCGGATCCTGGCAAATGGTGCATCTTGCACGCCCCATGCCTGAAGCAAAGGGTCCGGTGAAAATCAAATGCTATATCTGGAATAGGGATCACCGGGCATTTTACGTTGATAAACTCAGTGCAAAATTGGAAAAAGCCCATGATCCATATTCAAGGAAATGACTTTTCTTTGGATTCCTGAAAAATACTGTTTCACAAAATGCAAACAATAAATAAGATCGCTGCTTCGATCGGAATCGGAGAGAATGAGTTGATTCCATACGGGCACTTCAAGGCCAAGTTGGATCGGCACCGTTTCGATGATACACGCATCAAAAATTCCAAATTGATACTTGTCACATCCATAACGCCTACCAAATCGGGTAATGGTAAAACTACCACTTCTATCGGCATCGCTGATGGCCTTAGGCGTATTGGTAAAAATGCTGTATTGGCTTTGAGAGAGCCCTCGCTTGGTCCTGTCTTCGGTATGAAAGGCGGAGCAACTGGTGGCGGTCTTTCACAGGTGGTTCCTGCCGAGGATATCAACTTGCATTTCAATGGTGATTTTCATGCCATCACGTCCGCGAACAATACGTTGTCTGCACTTTTGGACAATTATAATTACTTCAATAAAGGAACGAGTAATGAACTCAAGGAGGTGCTTTGGAAGCGTGTCCAAGACGTTAATGATCGTTCGTTGCGATATATAATCACCGGTTTGAACGGCTCAAAGAACGGTATCCCGTCGGAGACAGGTTTCGATATCACTCCAGCGTCCGAACTGATGGCAATTCTGTGCCTTTCCCAGGACCAAGCTGATCTGCGTAACCGTATAGATCGGATCCTTCTTGGATTCCGTGGCGACGGCTCCGCATTGACTGTCAAGGATCTGGGTGTTTCCGGTTCTATCATGGGGCTTTTGAAAGATGCGCTTTCTCCGAATCTTGTCCAGACTCTCGAAGGTACCCCTGCTTTCATTCACGGTGGGCCATTCGCCAATATCGCACATGGTTGTAATTCGATCATGGCTACCAAGGCAGCAATGAATTATGGTGATTATGCTGTTACTGAAGCAGGTTTCGGTTCCGATCTTGGCGCCGAGAAATTCTTGGATATCAAGGCAAGAATCGCCGGTATTTCACCTTCACTCAGTGTGCTTGTAGTTACATTGCAATCATTCAGGTTGCACGGAGGGGTCAAGAATGCCGATCTCAAAAAACCGGATATTGATGCCGTGAAAAAAGGATTGAAGAATCTTGAGCGTCATATCGACAATCTTACCTCATTCGGTCAGAAGGTTTTAGTGGCGATGAATCGTTTTGATACGGATCCTCAAAATGAAATCGACTATCTTCAGCAGTGGTGCAATGACCGATCAGTGGTATTTGCAATCAACGAAGCTTACGCAAAAGGCGGTGAAGGGGCGATTTCAATGGCGGAGAAAATCGTCGAGCTAACGGCCTCTGAGCCGCCGGATATCCATCATGTCTATTCGCAGGAGGATGACGTCAGATCCAAGATCGAAAAAGTGGTAAGAAGGGTTTATGGGGGTGAAGGTGTAGTGCTTTCAAAAAAAGCCTTGAAGAATCTCAAGCGAATCGATGCAATGGGGTTTGGGGCACTGCCTGTATGTATAGCCAAGACCCAATATTCTTTCACAGACAAGCCTGAAGCTATCAGGGTTTATGAGGGATTCACAATAACGGTTGACGACTTGGTCATCAACAGCGGTGCCGGTTTTATCGT
>JBJSZR010000217.1:0-7512 GCA_046090385.1 Bacteroidota bacterium | reverse complement strand
CCATACCAGCGTAAAAAGAAATTTTTCAAATCATCAACAGTTACTCGATCCAGATCATCCACATAACCGATGGTAGGCCATGAATATGGATGACCGGGAGGATAAAGTATCTGGTTGATGGTCTCCACGAAAGCCATGGCATAGGGCTGGTTCTCCACATTCTGACCTTTTTCGTTTTTCACAGTAGCTCGCTGGATTTCGAATTTTTCTTTAGTAACAGAATCCAGCAGGAAACCCATGCGATCGGCTTCCAGCCATAGAGCCACTTCCAGATTGTTGCTCGGCATGGTTTCGAAATAAGTCGTGGCATCGCGCTGCGTATAACCGTTCATATTGCCACCCGACTCATTCACGATCTTGAAGTGTTCCTTATCACGTACGTTATCAGATCCTTCGAACATCATATGTTCGAAAAAATGAGCGAATCCGGACTTACCGATACTCTCACGGGAGGAACCGACGTGATAGGTCACACGCACATGTGCAATCGGATTGGAATGGTCTTCGTGAACTATAATGGTAAGACCGTTTGAAAGCTTCCACTTCTCATAGGCGATACGCGGAGTATCAGGTGTTGAAACCACCTTTTCGATCAGCTGCGGTTGCGCAGCCACGATGAAAGGAATAAAAAACAATGAAAGTGTGATTTTCTTAAGTAATCTCATGATGGTAATCGTTGATTTGTTGTTATGATGATTTTGAATGGATTAACGGCCTAATGCATCAAGTTGTTTTTTGATCTCATTGTATTTGGTATCCTCTTTCGTACGGAAATAGAGCATCTTGAGTGATTCCATAACGCTTATGTCACCCGGCTGTGAAGCAAGTGCTGACAGGAAATAAGGCTCTGAAGCCTTATAATAGGCCGCACTTTGCGCTTTATATCTGTCGTACTCCTTATCTGATTTCTGTGAGTTGGCAAGATTTTCCATTTCAGTGCCCCGATTGAAAATGAAAGCAGCAAGGTTGAAATTCAATTCATAATTGTCAGGATCCATACTCAAGCCTTTCTCATAAGCAGCACGTGCCATCACTTGCAACTCTTGCTGCTGCTCCAGTGTCAGCTTTGCTCCACCTTCATTCTCTGCTCTTGACATGGATTCATAAATACCCCCCATTGCAAGGTATAGTGACACGTTGCCGGAATCCTTTAAGACGGCCTCCTGGAGTGCATTCATGGCAGAAGGCTCATTACCGGTGGCCAGATAGATATTGATTTCAGAAAGCAGTAACCCGATGGAGTCAGGATATTGTTTTCTGCCCTGTCGGAGAAAATCGATGGCGGTTGAAGTGTCCTTGTTCTGAAGCAGCATCCTGGCTAAGGAAGAATAGGTCTTATCCGTCGCTTCCTTCGATCCGACCAATTGCCGGTAGTATTTTTCGGCTTTCACATATTCTTTGGCGTTTTCGGCAGAGAATGCGGCATTCTGGACTGCTACCATTTCGCTGGGCGATATTTTGATAACTGACTCGAAATTCTTCAAGGCGCTGGAGTAATCCTCTCGCGAAAAAGCCTGAACACCCTGATCGAAAATGGCCTGGATGATGGCAGGAAATTGTTTGGATTCGATTTCGAGCGTATACTCCTTCTTGGTGTCCAATTCCTCTGCATGCAGGAATGAAGCGTGAGCGGTTTCAAGGCAACTGGTACAAACCGCCTTCGTGCGCTCATCTGTGCCTAAAACATAATAGACTTGTCCATGAAGATACCACGCTTCAGCGGATGCTGATGTTACTGGATCAACGATTGCCGAGTCAACAGCAGCCTTCGCAACTTCCAGTTGAGGAGGAACCTTGCTCATTGCCGACTTTGTTGCCTTTAAATTCGATTTCTGCCCGTAAAGTGACCCGGCAATGAGGCACATCAGTAAAAGGGACGTCAACTGTCTCATGGTATCGGTCAATAGGATGCGTTAATCAAGTTAATCAAGCCGTATCATTCGAAGAATCATCCTCTGCAAGGTCCGTACCATTCTGTTCCTGATTTACTTCATTTACAGCCTGATCTTTTTGCTCGTCTTCCACCTCTACTTTGGCTATGGAAGCGATTTCGTCATCATCATCAAGCCGTATCACTTTCACACCCTGCGTAGCTCTTCCCATGATACGTATCTCCTTCATGTCCATGCGGATGGTAAGCCCGGATTTGGTGATGATCATAAGGTCATCGTCTGATTCTACAACCTTGATGGCCACTAAATTTCCGGTCTTGTCGGTGATATTGATCGTCTTGACACCTTTTGCTCCGCGGTTGGTCTTACGGTATTCATCCACTTCGGAACGCTTTCCGTAGCCTTTTTCTGAAACGACCAGAACGGATTCATTCAAAGGATCGTTCACACATACCATTCCCACTACTTCATCATCTGCCCCATCCAGCGAGACACCTTTGACGCCGATGGAATTACGGCCCATGGGGCGAACGGTTTCTTCATCGAAACGCACCAGTTTTCCTTTTCTCGTGGCAAGCATGATTTCATTCTTTCCGTTAGTGAGCCTTGCCTCGAGCAATTGATCACCATCCTCGATATTGATGGCATTGATGCCTGATAGACGTGGTCGGGAATATGCTTCAAGTGCCGTCTTTTTGATAGTGCCGTTTCTTGTACACATCACGATGAAATTCTCGTTGATGTACTGTTCGTTTTCAAGGCCTTTCACGTTGATGAATGCCTTGACCTTGTCATCGGGCACGATGGAGATCAAGTTCTGAATGGCTCGTCCTTTTGAGGTCTTGTTTCCCTCTGGAATCTCATACACTTTGAGCCAATGACAACGGCCTTTTTCTGTGAAGAACAACATGTAATTGTGCGTGGAGGCGACATAGATATGCTCTACGAAATCCTCATCGCGTGTCGAACTTCCACGAGCGCCACGTCCTCCCCTGCCCTGCGTCCGATATTCACTGAGTGCGGTACGCTTGATGTAACCCATGTGTGAAATGGTAATCACAACGTCTTCTTCAGCGATCATGTCTTCCATGGAGATTTCATCACCGGTATAAACGATTTCCGTACGACGTTCATCTCCGTATTTCTCTTTCATCTCATTCAACTCATCCTTGATGATATCCATCCGGAGATCCTCGTTGGCAAGCACATCTTTGTAGTAATCGATAAGCTTCATGAGCTCCTGATACTCATCTCGTATCTTGTCGCGTTCCAAACCGGTCAGGCGCTGCAAACGCATTTCCAAAATAGCCTTGGCTTGTATTTCAGAAAGATTGAAATTGGATATCAAACCTTCTTGGGCGATCTGAGGTGTTTGAGAAGCTCGAATCAATGCGATCACGGCATCCAAATGGTCCAATGCGATCAGAAGCCCCTCCAGGATGTGAGCCCGCTTTTCAGCTTCGGCCAACTCATAACGGGTCCTGCGGATAACAACCTCATGCCGATGATTCACAAAGTGAACGATCTGATCCTTCAGATTGAGAGTCATTGGCCGACCGCCAACCAAAGCTACGTTATTGACTGAAAATGAGGATTGTAAAGAGGTGAATTTGAAAAGATTGTTTAAGACTACGTTGGCAATAGCATCCCGTCTGAGTTCATACACCACACGAATACCTTCCCTGTCGCTCTCGTCTCGTATGTCGGTGATTCCTTCAATTTTTTTCTCGTTGACCAGGTCGGCAGTGCGCTTGATCATTTCAGCCTTGTTGATCTGGAACGGCACCTCAGTCACAACGATGCACTCCTTTCCATTCTTAAGTTGCTCGATGGTCGCCCTTGCACGCATTACAATTTTTCCCCTGCCGGTAAGGTAAGCTTCCTTCACTCCAGCATAACCATAAATGATACCGCCTGTCGGAAAATCAGGCGCCTTCACATGGCGCATGAGTTCATCAATGGTGATTTCTCGGTTGGCGATGTAGGCAATCGTACCGTCAATAACTTCAGTGAGATTATGAGGAGCCATGTTTGTTGCCATGCCGACAGCGATACCGGAGGCTCCGTTGATCAACAGATTTGGGACCTTGGCAGGAAGCACCGTAGGCTCCTGCAGTGAATCGTCGAAGTTGAGTGCGAAATCCACCGTGTCCTTGTCGATGTCGGCCAGCATATCCTCAGCCATTTTCCGCAGACGTGCCTCGGTATATCGCATGGCAGCAGGACTGTCACCGTCCATGGAACCGAAATTACCCTGCCCGTCGATCAACGGGTAACGAAGGCTCCATACTTGTGCCATCCTGACCATTGCATCGTAAACGGAGCCATCGCCATGAGGATGGTATTTACCAAGTACCTCACCCACGATACGTGCAGACTTCTTGTAAGGTCTGTTACTCAGTACGCCAAGGTCGAGCATTCCGTAAAGCACCCTACGATGCACAGGTTTCAAGCCGTCACGCACGTCCGGTAAAGCACGCGAGACAATGACCGACATCGAATAATCGATGTAAGCGGTTTTCATCTCTTCTTCTATGTTGATCGGGATGATCTTTTCTCCTTCTGCCATCACAATGTTGTTTCAGATTTTCGGCTGTAAGAAAACAGCCGTATTCGTTGATTATTGGGGTGAAATTCCGGTCAGAAAGCATGAGGAAATACAGACCGTAACCTTCCCGTTTTAGAGCCTCGAATTTACGGAAAACAGCGTTAAAATCAGCTCTTTATTCGAACAGAATTTTGTTGAAAAAAGCGACTGACCAAATGGCAGACTTCAGTCCTTGGCTCGTTCCTTGCATGCTGATAACAGCGTAAAACAATCGTTAATATTGTTGATATCTTCACAGGTGAGATTCGAACCCCGGGATACGTATCGGCGTAATAACGACAAATAACACACTAAATCTATGGAAGCCAAATTCTCTCCCCGAGTGAAAGACGTGATTACCTTCAGCCGTGAGGAAGCATTGCGACTAGGACATGAATACATCGGCTGTGAACACCTGCTCCTCGGACTCATCCGGGAAGGTGAAGGTATGGCCATCAAAATCCTCAAATCATTGGGCATCAACCTTGGAGAACTTCGAAAGTCGGTTGAATCGATGGTTCGAGCCAATGCCAGCAGTTCCGCCACGCTTACAAACATCCCTTTGACCAAGCAAGCGGAGAAGTCGTTGAAAATCACCTACCTCGAAGCAAAAGTATACAAGAGCGACGTCATCGGTACCGAGCATCTTCTAATGGCTATACTCAAAGACGAAGAAAATATCGCATCTCAGATCCTCAACCAATATGGTATCACTTATGATATCGTACGTGAGGAACTTGACGTGATGCGTTCAAATATCCGGTCCGAAGGTCCACACTCCCCTTCAGATGATGATCCGTATTCTAAAGACGATGAAGGCGGTGGCGGAATGGGTACCAAAAAGGCAAGCGACAGTAAATCCAAGACTCCTGTACTTGATAACTTCGGTCGTGACCTCACGAAAGCAGCTGAAGATGGTCGGTTGGATCCTATCGTCGGCAGGGAGAAGGAAATCGAACGTGTTTCTCAGATCCTTTCCCGTCGCAAGAAAAACAACCCGATCCTTATCGGAGAACCTGGAGTCGGGAAATCAGCCATTGCCGAAGGTCTTGCTCTTCGTATTGTTCAACGCAAATGCTCCAGAGTCCTATTCAATAAAAGAATCGTCACGCTGGATCTTGCATCTCTCGTCGCTGGTACCAAATACAGTGGCCAGTTCGAAGAGCGCATGAAAGCGGTGATGAATGAGCTTGAAAAATCGCCGGATGTCATCCTGTTCATCGATGAGATACATACCATCATAGGTGCCGGTGGAGCCTCCGGTTCATTGGATGCATCGAACATGTTCAAACCGGCTCTTGCTCGTGGCGAAATCCAGTGTATCGGGGCCACGACGCTTGATGAATACCGTCAATACATCGAGAAGGACGGAGCGCTTGACCGCCGTTTCCAGCGTGTACTTGTCGAGCCTGCCTCAATCGATGAGACATTGGAGATCCTCAACAACGTAAAGGAACGTTACGAGGAGCATCACAATGTCAACTTCACCCCGGAAGCCCTCAAAGCTTGCGTTTCCCTCACATCTCGCTACATAACCGACCGCTTTCTGCCTGACAAGGCGATTGACGCGCTCGACGAAGCAGGATCTCGTGTCCATATCACCAACATCCACGTTCCCAAGAACATCCTTGAGCTCGAAACCAAGATTCTTGAAATCAAGAATGAAAAGAGTCGTGTAGTAAAGAGCCAGAAATATGAGGAGGCTGCCCGTCTGCGTGATACCGAAAAGCAGGTATTCGAACAGCTTGAAACGGCAAAACGCCAATGGGAAGAGGAAACGAAAAACCATAGATATACCGTAACCGAGCAGGATGTGGCCGAGGTGGTTGCGATGATGACCGGAATACCTGTTACACGCGTTGCTCAGACTGAAGGCACTCGTCTCATCAAGATGGGCGATGAAATGAAAGGTAAAGTGATCGGTCAGGACGATGCCATTGTAAAAGTGGTTAAAGCCATCCAGCGAAATCGTGCCGGATTGAAAGACCCCAATAAGCCTATCGGCACATTCATCTTCCTTGGACCTACGGGTGTCGGTAAGACGCAATTGGCAAAAGTGATTGCACGTTATCTTTTCGACTCCGAAGACGCCTTGATACGAATCGACATGAGCGAGTACATGGAAAAATTCGCTGTATCTCGACTTATCGGAGCTCCTCCGGGGTATGTAGGCTATGAAGAAGGCGGACAGCTTACAGAAAAGGTTCGCCGTAAGCCCTATTCAGTGGTCTTGCTGGATGAAATCGAAAAAGCACATCCTGATATCTTCAACCTTTTGCTGCAGGTTCTTGATGAAGGAACGCTGACCGACTCCCTGGGCCGTAAGGTTGATTTCAAGAACACCATCATGATCATGACCTCCAATATCGGATCACGCCAGTTGAAGGATTTTGGAACAGGTGTCGGTTTTGCTACAACTGCAAAATCCAGTCAGTCCGATGATCACGCACGTGGCGTAATCGAAAATGCACTCAAGAAAGCCTTTGCTCCTGAGTTCCTGAACCGTATCGACGATGTGATCATGTTCAATCAGCTTTCACAGCAGGACATTCACAAGATCATCGATGTGGAGTTGCTACACCTCTACAAGCGCGTCGAAGAGCTCGGATTCAAACTTGCTCTTACGAATGAAGCGAAAGACTACATCGCTGACCGAGGATACGATCAGAATTATGGCGCTCGTCCCCTTAAACGTGCCATCCAAAAATATCTTGAAGATCCTTTGGCTGAGGAAATCATCAAGTCTGAACTTGTCGAAGGCGATGTGATCGAAGTTTCATTGGATGCAACAACGAGCAACCTGAAAATCGCAATCCGGAAGGCAGAATCTCCGGCACCTCCTCCTCCCGCCAAGAGCACAAGTGGCAGGAAGAAAAAAGAAGATTGATTCATTTGGACCAAATGAAAAAAGCGGGATAGTCTTCCCGCTTTTTTCTTTCAATGGATCACATGTTCATGCACCGAACTTCGCCATCACCTCGGAACTGACGCCGGTAGTCGAATAACCGCCTTCATGGTAGAGATTCTGCGTTG
>JBJSZR010000216.1:0-5991 GCA_046090385.1 Bacteroidota bacterium | reverse complement strand
GGCGGTCTATACGACAGAGAATATCGGTCACTATGGGCTCGCTTTCGAGAATTATACTCACTTCACTTCACCTATACGACGGTATCCCGATGTGATGGTACACCGCTTGTTGGAACAGTATCTCGGAGGCAATTTCGGCGTGGACGAATCTGCTCTGGAGGAAAAGTGCAAGCACAGCACGGCTATGGAGATACGCGCGTCAGAGGCAGAGCGAACTTCGGTTAAATACAAACAAGTGGAGTTCCTTCAAGATAAGATAGGACAAGAATACGATGGACTGATTTCCGGAGTAACAGAGTGGGGTTTTTACGTTGAGCTTACAGAAAACAAATGTGAGGGCCTTGTCAGGCTTCGTGATCTTGATGATGATTTTTATGAATTCGATGAAACGAACCTGTGTGTAGTGGGGGCGCGAACAGGTAACCGCTATTCTTTAGGTGACAGTGTGCGGGTGGTGGTGGCTAAGGCCGATCTGGTAAAGAAGCAGATCGACATGCGACTTGTAAGGAGCGGAAAACCTCGCTCTTTACCCGGTTCCTCAAAGGGGGGTCGCCCGTCGTTTTATCGTGCTCCTGTAAAAAAGGGGCGTCGCTGACGGTCACTTAGTCAAAAGAAAAAATCAAACTCAATCACCTGGCTCGCCACGAGGCAATTCTTCGTTTTCAACTTTTATTTCTTCTCCATTGCGAAAACCTATTGAAAGGGTCAGTGCGCCGTTTTCATCAAAAAGTTTCCACGTGCCATCGGGTAGCCCCAGGCGGTAGTTTCGTTCTTCGTGAATGTTACCATTCGGCCAATAGTATTTGTGGGCTCCCGTAGGCTCTCCTTCAAGATATTCTCCTTCGAAAGAAAGAGTGCCGTCCTTGTAATATTGCTTCCACTGTCCGTCTTCGCGGCCCTCCAGGTAACTTCCTTCGGCGATATATTCTGCAATCCGGAACTTCCAAATGCCGTCGGGCTGTCCATTTAGATAGGATCCCTCCGCAAGAGTGTTTCCCTCGTCATCAAATTCTTTGAACGTGCCGGTCTCTTTTCCTTTCGAATACGTTTCCTCGCGACGCAGTTTACCGTTAGGATAATACCAGCGCCACAGTCCTTCTGGACGGCCATCCGCATAAGCGCCTATCTGCTCAATGGAATCATTTTCGAATGTGTTGCGCCATGTACCTGTTTTTTTTCCGTCTGTATAATTTCCGATGGATTTCAATTTGCCGCTTTCGTAAAACTCTTTCCACTCTCCTTGCTCCTTCCCCTGATTGTCTATTCTTCCTTGTCTTAACAATTTACCGGAAGAATACACCTTGCCTGAATCAAGGTTCCCTTCCGAATCGTATTGGCGGAACATTACTTCGGCAACTCCTTTTTTATATTTATCGACAATTCTCACTGAACCGTCCGGAAAATAATTTCGCTTTACTTCGAATTTCTCTTTCTCTTCTTTTTCATCAACCACCAATTCGCCCATCCTATACTCCTCTTTCTTGATCACCCGTCCGTCTTCCGCATAATCTTTGAAAACACCGTCTTTCAGATCATCTGTGTAAGAGCCGTCGCTCTTTATCTGGTCGCTGTCAAAGTAAGCCCTGTAAACACCTTGTCGCCTTCCTTGTTTGTCAACGCGGTTTATCTTCTCTTCGCGCTGGAAAAATCCATTCCTATAGGCCGTGATGGTGATCAACGTTCCTGCAGTATCGTATTCGCGTGCTATGCCGTTTTCAACTCCATTTATGAAGGGAGTGGTTTTTCGCAGACGAGAGGATGTATCATAAAACCTTGAAACACCTGTCCTTATTCCCATAGAATCTGTTTCTTCTGAACGAAGAATTCCACCGGGGTGATAATTAAATTGGGGTCCGTTTTTGATACCCTTGGCGTACCAATATCTGGCAGTAACATGTCCTGAATCATCATAAAAAGTCCAACAACTATCCAATGAAAAATCCAGACGGTTGCCTTCTGACTTTAATCGTCCTGATTCAAAATACGTCTTCCAATATCCATCAGGCTTGCCTTTTCTTAGTGTTCCTTCGCTTGAAACCTTACCGTTAGCATATTTGAAAGTGGTGTATCCGTCGGCGCCGGATTGCTGTGCGAAGGAATTCATACAAATGCATAACACCAGTATGAACGTGCAAGCGATGGTATTTTTTTCGGTACGCATTTGCGTCCTGTTTCATGTATTAAAGTCCTGCTTCTCTGGATATGTCCAGCATTCTTCGGATCGGCACAAGCGATTTTATCCTAAGCTCTTCGTCCATGATCAACTCCGGCGTTTCGTGCTCCATACAAAGATATAATTTCTCAAGCGTATTGAGTTTCATATGGGGACATTCATTGCAGGCACATTGATTGTCCGGCGGTGCAGGAATCAGGGTTTTGGTTGGAGCTGATTTCGCCATTTGATGCAATATGCCTGCTTCAGTGGCAACAATGAAATCGTGCTTAGGGCTTGTTAAAACATGTTTGAGTAATCCCGTAGTGGATCCGATGAAATCAGCTTGTGCCAATACAGGTTCTTCACATTCCGGATGGGCTATCAATTCTGCTTCAGGATGAAGGGCTTTAAGTCTCGCTATTTTTTCTGATGAGAAAAGCTCATGCACCATACAGGAGCCGTCCCACAAGACCATGTCCCGTCCTGTTTTTTTCATCACATAACGGCCAAGATTCTTATCGGGTGCAAAAATTATTTTTTTGTCCTTTGAAATACTGTTAACGACGGCGACTGCGTTGCTGGAAGTACAGATGATATCGCTCATCGATTTTATCGCTGCACTACAATTGATATAACTAACTACCAGATGATCAGGATATCGTTGTTTGAATGCAGCAAATGCTTCAGGCGGACACATGTCCGACAGCGAGCAACCGGCTTTCAAATCAGGAAGTACGACTTTTTTTTCAGGATTCAGGATCTTTGCTGTTTCTGCCATGAAGTGCACTCCGGCGAAAACGATCATCCTGGCATCTGTCCTTTCAGCTTGTTGAGCCAAACCTAAACTGTCGCCAATGTAATCGGCCACATCCTGGATGTCGGGATCTTGGTAGTAATGAGCAAGGATGACTGCTTGCTTGTTTTTTTTAAGTAATTCTATCTCCTTGAAAAGGTCCAACGACGGATCAATTCTTGAAAAGCCTGTTTTGTTCGATATATCACCCATGGTATTCCCAAAGATACGGGCAATAACCCCATGTAGAAAAATTCAAAGTCTGATTACGGTCATTCAACTGTTCAACATATATACTATATATCTTATTTATTATTTAAATATATGTTACTACTATTAGTCTGTTAGCACGGTTGATAAACAGCTGTCTGGAAATCTATCAACGGATATTTTAGTTCTGTAGATTATTATGTGGACAGTAATCTCTTGAAATTTCATCGTTTATATAGCATATGAACAGTTGTTCAAATCGTTTTTAGAATCACTTCAGTTTGAATTGTCGGTATTGTAATCATCCATGTATTGTTGAAACATTATTGATAAGTACTCAGATGTTTTTTTGGATTCCTTAAAGTGTTGTTTAACGAACAAAGGATATGAACAAATGGCTTTAAAGTTTTGATAAAGCTTCCACAGTATTTAAAAATATCTACTGTCTAGCTGTTAATAGTATGAACTACACAACACACATAATCAGTAGTTTATATACTTGCTTAAAATCGTTGTTGATAACAAAAAGAGTACATTTGTTTTCAGTCACTTAGCTGTTGAAACCATGATTATCATGCAAGTAGCCTTAGGTTGCGATCACGCTGGATTCGAATATAAAGAAATGATCCGCAGGAGGTTGGAAGTTTCTGGCCATCAGGTAATAGACTACGGAACGTATTCTTTGGATTCTGTCGATTATCCCGACTTCGTTCATCCTGTTGCAAGTGCCATTGAATCAGGAAAAGCCCAGGTAGGTTTTCTGTTTTGCGGAAGTGCCAATGGCGTGGCAATCACAGCCAATAAACATCAAGGTATTCGCGCAGCAATCGCCTGGCGTGATGATGTAGCTTCTCTGGCTCGGCAGCATAATGATGCCAATATCCTTTGCATACCCGCTCGTTTCGTAAGTCTGGAAGATGCAGAAAGATTCGTTGATGTTTTTCTTTCCACTCCTTTTGAAGGCGGAAGGCACGCCAATAGAGTCAATAAGATTTCGGCATTTCGCGATTAACCTGTTTTATAGGTGAAAATGAATTCAATGTATGAAAGAACTTGCGAGTCAGTCATGACCTTTGTGTTCGTCTTTTTATTTTCTGTGGCATCGGTCATTGCTCAGGACAACTCGATACGGTATGCAAGACAAATCGATACGGTTTTCATGCGATCTGTACTTGAAACACTCACTTCAGACTCCTTAGAAGGAAGAGAAACGGGTTTTGACGGACAACGAAAGGCCGCTTATTTTTTAGCAGGCCAATTCAAGTCTTTCGGCCTGGAACAAGTTTCACAGGATACTTTTCAATATCATCATCTCTCCAACAGAGCCAACAAGTATTTTCCGCTGATTGTAAAGTCAACCAAATTCTGTTTCGGTAAAGACTATTATTATTTGAATCGAGAAGATGAAAAAGAAATCGATTTGAAGGAGGTTTATTTCCTGGGTCACATCTCTGAAAAGTTCGAGAAGCGTTCGGCCAGAGTGCCCAAAAGGTCGAGCCTGATGTATGTGCAATACGATTCAAACGATCCGATCACGGAGCTTAAGAAACTCATACCTCTTTCGCCCGCTGTCGTGTTCATTATGTCGAACGACTTCCATGCGGTTTTCGATTCATTATCTCGTGCCGACAGAAGGGGGCTTACGCTTATCGAATCATTACGAGCACTACCGTTCAGATTAGTATGGATACAAAAAGACATTGTGGATGTGATCAACAAGCGTTTCTTAAAGCAACTGGCTGCGCATCCCCAAACATTTGCTCCCGTGCAGGTGAAATGTTCAGTCAGCTTTCCGGTCATTTCCGATACAAGAAGGTTTTACGGACAAAATGTACCGTTTTTACTTAGGGGCGAAGACTATCCGGATGAAGTCATAGTTGTAAACGGGCATTATGACCATTTAGGCATAGAAAACGACACGATTTACTACGGGGCAGATGACGATGCCAGTGGAACCACTGCCGTTGTGGAGGTCGCCAGGATTTTCGCAAAGGCCTATGCTGAGGGTCGAAAGCCACGTCGTTCCATATTGTTCATGCCGGTCAGCGGAGAGGAAAAAGGATTACTTGGATCAGCCTATTATACCAGTCACCCTTTGTTCCCGATTAAAAAAACGATTGCCGACGTGAACATTGATATGGTGGGCAGGATCGATCCGGAGCATGACAGTCTGGGCGTAAGCGATTATGTTTATGTGATAGGAAGTGAGATGCTAAGTTCGCAGCTTAAACAGATAAACGAGGCGGCGAACAAGAAACTTCCGAACCTGAATCTTGATTATAGATTCGACGCGCCCGACGACCCTAACAGGTTTTATTATAGAAGCGATCACTATAATTTTGCAAAGCAGGGTGTGCCCTCGATTTTTTATTTCAATGGGGTTCATGAAGACTACCACCAACACACAGATACTCCTGATAAAATCAGATACGATGCGCTACTCAAGCGTACGCAACTTGTTTTTCTTACGGTTTGGGAATTAGCCAACAGGCCGGCGAGAATAGTCGTCGATAAACAACAGGAGACTCAACGTTGACAGGAATTATTTCCGTACGCATGAAGGCCACTCACCTCTTTTTCCTATGCCTGTTGTCTGCCGTTGTTTACGGTCAAAAAAATAAAGCAGAGACGCCCTACCTGGCATATTTCAATCAGAAACCGGACAGTCTGGACCCGATTGAAGGCATTTGGAATGTATCTTCTGTACAAGAGTTTTACAGGTATGATACGCTTTATGATGTGTTGAATTATTCAAAGGCAGGCAGGTTCGCCATTATGAAGAAGGACGGCAAATACCAGTCGTTAGATCTTTCTGGCGGCGACTATCAGGTAG
>JBJSZR010000215.1:0-1265 GCA_046090385.1 Bacteroidota bacterium | reverse complement strand
CCTCATAACGGTTGCCGTCCTCCTGGCCGTCGTCGCGTCTGATTCTTACCAATTTCATTCAATAACATACAGATAATCATCCATCATGGCTAGATATACCGGTCCAACTTCCAAAATCGCCCGTCGTTTCCGCGAGCCCATCTTTGGTCCTGACAAGGCCCTCGACAAGAAGAACTATCCTCCCGGACAACACGGTGCGGCAAAGAAACGTGCCAAGCAATCCGAATACGCTGTACAGCTCCAGGAAAAACAAAAAGTCAAATTGATGTACGGCATCCTTGAGCGTCAGTTTGCTCGTACTTTCGATCGTGCTTCCCGTAAGACAGGAATCACTGGTGAAAACCTGTTGCAACTCATTGAAGCACGTCTTGACAACGTCGTATTCCGTATGGGTATCGCACCTTCACGTCGCGCAGCCCGTCAGGTAGTAGGACATCGTCATATCACCGTCAATGGAAAAGTGGTGAATATTCCTTCTTACACTTGTAAGGCAGGTGATGTCATCGCGGTTCGTGAAAAGTCCAAGGCGCTTGAAATCATCACTGGTCAGATGACCGGACATGTGAACAAGCATTCTTGGATCGAATTCGACAAAGCTTCCATGTCAGGCAGGATTCTCAATTTGCCATCTCGAGACCAGATTTCCGAGAACATCAAGGAACAGTTGATCGTCGAATTGTACTCCAAGTAATAATTAAGGGTTTTCCGACCCTCCAACAAATTCTAACCTCAAAACCAACACATACAATGGCCATCCTTGCCTTTCAACGACCGGACAAGGTCATCATGCTGAACAGCGATGACAGGAATGGAATCTTCGAATTCCGCCCCCTTGAGCCCGGTTATGGAATCACCATCGGCAACTCTCTGCGCCGTATCCTTCTGAACTCTCTGGAAGGATTTGCCATCACCTCTGTACGTATTTCAGGTGCAGACCATGAGTTCACCACCATTAAAGGTGTAGTAGAAGACGTCACTGAGATCATCCTCAGCCTTAAGCAGGTCCGTTTCAAACAGCAGATCACAGGTACTGACTCCGAAAAAGTGACCGTGACAGTAAGCGGTAAGAACCAATTCACCGCCGGTGATATCAGCAAATTCACGACCGCATTCCAGGTTTTGAATCCTGACCTGGTTATATGCAACATGGAGCCGTCCGTCCGTCTCACAATTGATATCCAGATCAACAAAGGGCGCGGTTACGTTCCTTCTGAAGAAAACAAAACGAACAGTGCACCTATCGGAACCATTTTCGTTGATTCCAT
>JBJSZR010000214.1:0-2403 GCA_046090385.1 Bacteroidota bacterium | reverse complement strand
TATAGACAGCTACGAATGGGAGTCTTGAAAGGTCGTTTTCCGTCTTTCCTTTTACGCGAGCCCAGCGCAATCGACCCTTCTCTGTGGAATCGGTTCCCGCTCCTGAAACATAGCAGAAGGTCATCTGCGGATTCCATGCTGAAAGATGTCCGGCGATTTGCATGGTAAGGTCGTAGGTGATACGACGGTATTTTTCTGCTTCCATCCCGACCGAAGAAACGCCGAGACAAAAAAAGCATCCGTCGTATCCCCGAAGATATTCGGAAAGAGAGGATATGTCAGAGAGATCCTCGAGAATGATCTCTTTCAATTTGGGATTTGCAAAGCCCGATGGGCGTCTGTTCAGTAACAACACCTCGGAAATCTTTTCACTCATCAGACACTCATGCAACACACCTTCTCCTACCATGCCGGTAGCTCCGGTTATGATCACTTTGTAGTTTTGCTTTGCCATGGGAATCGATTGATGCTGGTTCTTTCTCACCAAAAACCAAGTTCCATACGGGCCTCTTCACTCATCATCTCCTTGTCCCAGGGCGGTTCGAAAGTAAGCTCTACTTTGGCGTTATTCACATCAGGTATGTTCCTGACCTTCTGCTCCACTTCGGGTGGAAGAGTCTCGGCTACAGGGCATGCGGGCGAAGTGAGCGTCATCTTGATATGAACATCATTGCCCGCATCGACACGCACCTCATAGATAAGTCCGAGCTCGTATATGTCAACAGGAATTTCAGGATCATAACAGGTCTTCAGGACATCGATAACGCGATCACGCAACGGTTTTATAGAATCGTCGGTGGCAGAAACTTGAGGGGTGATATGATCGGTGGTCATTGGTTTGAAGAATGTAAGGCGACAGCGTACAATTTCATTTGTTTGATCATGGCAGCAAGTCCGTTGGCACGAGTCACTGCCACATGTTGACGAAGTCCGATGGCATCGATGAACCCCAGTCCGGCATTCACGATCTCATCCGGTTTACGTCCGGAAAGGACGCGTATAAGAAGGGCAATCTCGCCCTTGACAAAGGTGGAATCGCTGTCAGCCTCGAAATGCAACAAGCCGTCCTTTTCA
Source organism: Bacteroidota bacterium (assembly GCA_046090385.1). Lineage (GTDB taxonomy): Bacteria > Bacteroidota > Bacteroidia > AKYH767-A > 2013-40CM-41-45 > Pollutiaquabacter. Next base: position 1,329 of record JBJSZR010000214.1, on the reverse strand, counting down.
AAGGCGTGCAGCCAAACACTGCTCTGACAGCCTTTTATACGATGATCGTCTGTCTTGAACTCATCAGATAACGCAGGCAGTTTTTGTCCGAGCTCGATGATATACTGGTACTTTTCAGTCCAATCGTCGAACAACTCGAAATCATCGATGATTCCTTTTTCTATATCTGCAATGGACTTCATCGGCTTTTCAATAAACGGATCCCCTTACCGACAGCTTCGATGAAGCGGTCTATTTCAGAAAGTGTATTATAGAACATGAATGAGGCTCGAACCGTCCCAGGAATGCCGAAACGATCCATCACGGGCTCTGTACAATGATGTCCTGTTCTGACAGCGATACCCATCGTATCAAGGTACATGCCAAGGTCCAGGGCATTGACCCCTTCAGCAACGAAAGAAATCACAGAAGCCTTATGCGGGGAATTTCCTATGATACGTACGGGACAATCCGACGAAAGTCGCTCTGTAGCGTATGAAAGAAGTTTTTGCTCCCAGTCTAACGTTGCTGGGCGATCCATATGTTGAAGATAATCGATAGCTACCCCAAAAGCGATCACATCCGCGATATTCGGTGTGCCTGCCTCGAATTTGAAAGGGATTTCATTGAATGTGGTTCCGGAGAAAGAAACACTTGAGATCATTTCGCCACCTCCTTGATAAGGAGGCATCGCCTCCAGCAGACACGCTTTCCCATATAAGACCCCAACACCGGTAGGTCCAAGCATCTTGTGACCAGAAAAAGCGAAGAAGTCACAACCAAGAGCCTGAACATCCACTTGCTCGTGAACCACTGCTTGAGCACCGTCCACAAGAACAGGAATTCCCTTTTCATGAGACTGCCTTATGATTTCATGTACGGGATTGATGGTGCCCAGGGAATTGGAAGTGTGAACGACTGAAACGAATTTGACAGGATGTTGCTTTAGAAGAAAACTGAATGCGTTCATATCCAACACTCCATTATCGTCCATCGGAATAGGAACGACAGCAGCTCCCTTTTCAGCACACACCATCTGCCATGGAACGATGTTGCTGTGGTGCTCCATTGCAGTTACCAGCACCACATCTCCTTGATTCAGATTCTTACGCCCCCAGGAGGAAGCGACAAGGTTGATGGCTTCGGTAGTGCCTCTGACAAAAACTATTTCGTTTTCGGATGCCGCGTTGATGAAATCACGCACTTTCAGACGAACCTCATCAAATGCACCGGATGCTTTCTGACTGAGGAAATGTACGCCACGATGGATATTGGCATTATAGGTCGAATAATATTCAGACAAAGCGTCGATCACCGCTTGTGGCTTCTGTGAGGTGGCCGCATTGTCGA
>JBJSZR010000213.1:0-6876 GCA_046090385.1 Bacteroidota bacterium | reverse complement strand
GACCGTCGATGATATCGCCGATCTGTTCACGCAGATGTTTGTTTTCCTCGTACTCCTCGTATGCAAGTAATAAGGATGACAACTCCTTGCTGGGCATTATTCCCATCCAACGGCTTCTCAATTCCGGTGAGATGACCTCTTTTTCCCAACGGCTCATCAAACGGGATTCCATTTCGATTGCAGAGGCCACTCTTCGGACAAACACTAACGCCTTTTCACCCCGCTTCATCAATTCCAGCAACGCTTCGACAATCACCGATTGTTTGGGATGAGGTGGCGGGTCGCGGAAATTTTCCTCCCAAGAATCAACCATTTGTTCCAGGATATGATGATCCTGAGAGGAACTCACTTTACTAGAGCGTACATCTTCATATTCGGGTGCATCCTTCAAAGAGCGATGCGCATCCAAACGATATGTTTCGAATCCTGCCAACATGCCCATTTCCAAATTCCCATTGTGCGAAAGATTCAAGTGCTTGATAGTGTTGTACTGAAGCACTCCCATGAACAATGCTTGCCCACCCTCCTCCAGACGTATCGGAGATGCTTCCTCCGATTTCTGAACATTACCCTTCCGATGTTCGAACCTGCATTGATTACGTGTGTAACGGTCATTACTGATCGTATATTCCATTTTACCACGAATCAGGAAATGAGGTAATAATTCGATGATCTCGGAATCCCTTTTACAACCCGACAACAGATGCTTTGGAAGAAAACAGTCCAATTGACGACGCAACTCCAAAAGACTGTACGTTTTCGGAGTAGCAGACAATACCAACAGCTTTTGTACACGAGGCTTTATCTTGCCACGTAAATCAGGAAAATGTTCGAAGATGATCTTATCCTCCTCTGAATTAAGTTTTATTCCGAAAAAACGGGCGGCCACCGCATTCCTGGCGGCCACGTCCGCATTGTCGTCACCTCCAGGTCCGCTCTTGAAATTATGTCCCTCATCGACAATCAACAACTCGATAGATGGATTCACAACAGCCATCAAATAGGCACAGAGTTTTTTCAAGCGTGGCTTATGCTTTTCGCTGAAATAGCCCAAATCTCTGGCTTGCTGTAATTTCTCCAATGAGTATTCATCATGAAAATACTTTTTCAACTCCTCCGCCATGTTCTTCTTCCCATTGACACTAAGGCCGAAAGAAAAACTGGTGTTCCGGTATAAGTGATAAGCGGGCACATCTGCTGAAATCGCTTCCAGCTGCTCATGAATCGTGACCTCGCCCGTAGGGAATCCGATTACTGACTTTACCCGATTATCTGTCAGCAGATAATTATTTCTACTGAACTGTAGGATTTCTTTTCGCCATTTCTGTTGAAGGTTCTCTTTCGGAACAAGAATGACGTCCTGATGATTTTCAGGATTGGATGAAAAATGACGTAAAAGAGATGCGATTCCCAACGCGATATACGTCTTCCCTAATCCTACCTCATCCGCAATGTAAAGTGCTGTATTTTCTTCTTTTGAAAGATAATTGAACCCTTTCCTGATCACCTCCAATTGACGATCAGCGATCGCCTTTTGTATGAGGGGACTTCCTTGAAGATTCAAGATCTTCCGTATGGCACTATCGTCAAGAAAGCTCATGATCGGTCTGTAGATTATGAAGTGCCCAATTCAATAGTTTTTTGTCTCCGGGAATCTGATTTTCCGCCGCCTGAATACGTTCTTCCAGCATACTGAGCCGCTGCCCGATGACTCTACGAAGGTTCTTCTCCTCATTACTGTCGGCCGGTACACAACTTTTAATGAATTTCTTAAGCTCAGGATGTTCATAGAACTTGACACGTACGATTTGTAAAAGCAGCCAATAATAACTGTGCATCAGGGCGCCTTCAGCATGCAACTTATCCAAGCCACGGATATAATTGACCAAGGTATCGACATTGTCATGTGACAGATAATAAGCGATCCGGAAATAATGTCGGCTTCTCGACTTTTCGGATCCTTTCAATTTATCTTCATCGAACAAGTACTCTTCTAACCTCGACAACCCGTAAAAATGGCGGGCCATGTCATTCAAAAGACTTTTTGATTCTGGCTGACAGCTATCGATGCGACCGCTTTCATCCTGCAAATTTTCAACGATTCCCTCCACCATGCTTTCCAGCCATTCCCTGGCAGCATCATCATCTTTCCCCAATAAGTCCCAAGCATCTATCATGTCGGATGTCGTGATGCGGAATTGGGACGGCCTTTGTTCGAAACCGTTTTGGGTCATATAATAAAGATGGTTATATGTAATTCCATCTCGCTCTTCTTTCACCGTCAACAAGGGCTTTCGTGCCAACGCATCCAACATGGAATTACCATGAGGGTTCAAAGGAAATGTTACGTATGAACCAGGAACAACCGGTTCTTCCGAATCATCAGGCAGTAACACACTACATGGATGTTTTGCTTTGGTGATCCATGACAGCTTACGGCCGATCCAATCCATTTCAAACCGAATATCCGGAACTTCCAGTCGTTCAAAACGGTCTTCATCCAATGAGACGGGGTCTTCAAAACGTAACTGGTCTTTTCTTACCGCTTTGTACAATAAATACTGCGGTGAAGGAATCTTTTGTTCAAACACCATAGCGGTTTCGATATTCGAAACCGCTTCAGGATCGAATGCATTCCAAGCGGGCTTGGTGAAATTCACGGAACCGACTACCGTAAAAACACGGTCAGTTGCATGAAACCGATACACCTTCCTGTGACTGTTTCGTGTGTCATTCATGGGCAAATGCCATGCAACACCTTTTTGAAAATATGTATCATAGGTTTTAGCATCCAACTGGACAATGCCGTTGCGAATCGGTGCTTCTATCCTGACTTGAATGCCTCTTGCTGTTAATTTATCTACCAGAGCAGTATCACTGCTGAAATAGGGGCTTTGTATTTCTGCCAGATAGATGGCTCTCTTGCTGAAAATCTGAGCCTCCAAAAAGTCATCAAATCCCGCATGACCGGACCAGGGGTGATAAAAAAACGGTGTGGTCTGATTGGTGGTTTGATTTCGATTCAGGGATTTAATGATCAACTCCTCAGCAACGGTTCGATCCTTGCCTCCGAAAGTGTCGTGCGCTGACTTGATGAACTCCTTATATGATCGACATAATTCGTACGGATAGTAATTTCCAGGAACCAAGGTCAATAACGCCACACATTCGATATTCTCGCACCATCCGTTTTGTGTGATGTTATTTGAACCGGTCAATACGATGAGTTCCTCTTCCCCACGATTATTGACCGCCAGTATGAAAGAATTCTTGGGATGAAAATTCCCTTTATTTCTTCCAACGGAGGGCATACGTACCGCATTGAAGTCATAGTCCAGCATCGGACCGCTATCGCTGTCTTTAGCGTCGTGATCGAAAAAAACCGTGACCGGTGGCACACGTTTTTCTTTGTACAGATTACGCCAGACAATATGATTGGTTATCTCGTTATTTATAAAACGTTGTTGTGGTACCAATAACGGCATCACATAGTTCTCAAAAAAACGGGGGCTGAAGTTGAAAGTGTAAAAGAGCGCGGCTTTCACTTCCCTACCATCGATCACGTCCTTCAGATGCTGCTTGAGCAGCAATTCCGTTATATCACTCATCGGTTCTTCAATTGACGGTATATGGAAATATACGCTGGCAGGACGTACGAATTCTCGTGGTCCAGTTCCGGATCGTACAGGTCTTTTTTCAAAGCGCCGTCGGAATGTCGCACTTCCAAAACATCTCTTATCACACTGATCCATGCATTACCTCCTCGCCAGCCGGTGACCTCTTCATTACGTTTAGCAAGTCCCATCACCACATTCCAATTACTGCTTCCCATCAGAGAGCCCATCTGATTCAACAATTCCGCCTGGTGGTCTCTGGCAACAAAATCGTAGTGGAACGGACGATTACAAGCAGAGATGTAATCGTCATGATCGATGGACTGACGTGTCCATAGCGGCTTAGTCTGCAGATAACGGAAAATCGTATTCATCGGACTCAATACCCGCTCAGTTTTCGCATGCTCCTCGAGTAGCGATTGCAGCAATACCTCATCAGGCCGAAGGAATTTTCCGAATCCTTTTAGGAACGGATACAATTCGAATTCGTCGGGCAGATCGGTGCTATCAACGTAATCATAAAGACGATTCTGCCAATTGTCTTTTTCTTCAATCCTTATGAGTTTTTGTGTAAGATATTCCCGCTCCTCGTTACTGATGTCGAATAGTGGAAATAAAGCCGGTAAGGAAGTCCGATCCACCGAAAACCGGTCTCCGGAAAGGACCTTATCCAATAAACGGCTGGCTTCTGGATCTTTTTTAACGGCGGATGTCTTATCACCGTAGATCTTATCGAATTCAGGATGAGTATCGAATGCGATATCAGAAAACGGACGGATGTATTTGCCCAAAATACCGTAAGGGCGCTGATTGGAAAGGATTTCGTCTGTAGGAAGATTGCTGACCCAATATTTACTTGAATCATTTAAACGTTGCCGCACCTTTTCGATGCCGTTGAATCCCGCATTTTCAGGATAGCGCAAATAACGGGCATAGGACATCAATTGTTCGAAGCGAAGAAAATACTTCGACCAATCACTGTTGTTTTTGCTCTTGTACAAATAGCGGGCGGTACATAAAATCTGAAAATCACGCAGCGAATTGCTGACGGTTGAAAGAAAAGGTATCAGCTTACGCGCCTGATGTTGCCAGATCACCTGAAATCCAAGCGGATCACGTGATCCTTTTGGGAGATAATCCGGATCTGGACTGGTAAAAAAATAGAATGGCTGTGTGGGCATGTTTGAATATTAGTTTCTTGTCGGCTTCCAATACTTTTCTAATCTCCAATCAAAGTGATCAACTTCATTTATCAAATCCTTGCAAAGCTTCCAATAACCGGTTTCGTTAAGAGAGGTCCAGCGGTAATTCCGGAGGTGATACATCTTCGGATATTTACCAAGTTCTTTCAAAAGAATAGCATCTATCGGCGGATGTATGAGCGCACAAACAGCCGTTTCACCTCGTGCCGGAAGTATCACTGAAGTTTTAAGGTAGATGGCGATGATCTTGGCCATTCTTCCGTATGAAACTTTTGTCTTATCGACGTTTTTCCGCTTCAATGAAATCATCAACTGATTAGCCCATTTTCGATGCAGCAATTCGAAGTGTTGATGGTTCTTCAATACCGGATTTTCGGCAAACTTTCTCAAGCCCGATGCATCTATTGCCGTTTGTATCTTATCCGTTGTTATAAAGCCTCTTTGAACAGCACGAGCGGCTGTCCAAACGGAATATCGGTGGATGTGGTCGTGTATGGTGTACATTTATCAACTCCTTGATGAATATCCATTGCATGACAATGAATGATCAAAGATTCATAATTATCCGCTATACTGAAGAATGAAATTATCAAAAAGATTGGTCTAATTGATTGAGGGAATCGACCAAAAAAACAAGAGCTCGCCTTTCATTAAGACTTGACATAAGCTTCATCCTGGATTCCCTGTGTAGGAGATATTGAACCCCTTAATGGTTACTCCATCCACTCCAGCAAACTCCTGTCCAACACGATTTTTTTTATCTGTCCTACCAGGCCGTCGATCACATATTGCTTTGCCAATTCCTCGCCGGTGATAGCGATGATCTTTCGTCGGATCTTCGAGATTTTTTCACTCGCAGAGTTTTCAGTCGGATCGGTCATTTGGTTGATGCTGTTCTCCATCTCGGCGACAGTTCTCGGATTGCCGATCTTTCTATACATCTCCCTGATCCAGTTTCGATGATCGTGCAGGTCACTCAGCATCAATCCGTTCTCCTCTTTCAGGAAAAGCAGGTATAAGGTTTTTTCAAGTGGCGTCAGTCTGAGTTCGACATCCGACAAATCAGTGAAAAATATCCGTTGACTATTTCCACGGACCGATAAACGGCTGGGGCGTTGCACATTACGGTACCTCTCTCGGAAAAGCATCTGTGTGCGGATGGAGTCGAAAATCTTCAAGACCTGGTCCAACAGTGCCGGCGGAACATTCCGTTCCCCAATATGCTTCATGCAGTCGTAACAGATGTCGCCAGTACGCAACTTCAGTATGATATCTTTTTTCTGCTGACAGAAATCGTTCAGACAACCTTTGGGTGATTTGTGCAGGTGATTAACCGCTTCCCGATAGGAATTGATTATCAATCGCCGGAAAATATTCGCTGCAACCTCGTAAGCTACCGGAAATCGCGGATCGCACGGGAGATATAGTTTCCACTGATCAGCATGAACGAAATGATTGAATGCGGCTTGATCGCTTCCTGCAAACCAGTTCAGATCATTCACCATGTAGGTAAGGAGCACCACATGATCCTCGAAAAGAATTTGATTTTTCAATCGGAATTCTTGACATTTTTTAAAAAGCGTGTCCCAAGAAACGATTTTTACCTGGTCAGGAGGTTGAGGATTCCACGCGAATACTTTCTGAGACTTTGATACAACATCGAGATTGGGATCATGAAAAAAACGGTTCTCCGGAAAAACTTTCTTGTTCGGATCAAAAGGCGCTTCCGTGATTTCCGATAACTCAAACGTCGGCTCCGAGGGGTCGCCAAGGAATTTCATCGGTCCGGGAGTATTCTGCAACACTTCAAGTGTGTGCCAGTATTGTGTAGTGTCCACCTCGGCGGAACGTATGACATGGATATTCATAGGATGTATTAACGCATCAAAAATAAAAGGAAAGGTATCCGTACAAGATACCCTACAAGCTTGTAAAGTGTAAGGATTCGGCAGAAGGCGTTGCACCTTCGTATCTGAAATTTAAACAACAAGCCCATGAAAAACAAAAAGACCTATTACCTGCTGGTGCTGGACCGGAGCGGTTCCATGCAGGTTTGCCTG
>JBJSZR010000212.1:0-10236 GCA_046090385.1 Bacteroidota bacterium | reverse complement strand
CCGTGAACTCCCTAAAAGTTTCGAGGGACTTGAAATCAAGGCCATTATACATGGTGATCTGCCTTCCGAATTCAGCATCGACCGCACGCAACCTGATTGGACAAAGAAGGAATATATCTGGGCTCCCGAGCGTTTCGAAATGTTCGTTGACCGCTGCTGTGATGATACCCGCAAAAAGTTGGGTGATCCGCAAATGACGCGCGACGACATGTTGTCGGCACTCGCTTTCGGAGATTTCAATGCGCATAAGCAGAAAACGGATGATCTGATCAAGGAAGGCAAGTTGCCACGTTACTCGCGAAACTGATTTCCCGAATTTTCATCAACAAATCCTGACATCGTCTTATGGAGGGCCGCGTAAACAGCCAAATCAGCGATAATATCGCAACCATCGAGTTCTTCCACCCTCAAAGCAATTCACTTCCCGGTGCGGTTTTACGCTCTTTAGCAGAAGCCATAGAAACAGCAGGCAGTAATGATGATGTGAATGTGATCGTACTTCGAAGTGGTGGCGATAAAGCATTTTGTGCAGGTGCATCATTTGATGAGCTTGTAGCTATCGAAAGTCTGGACCAGGGAAGAACTTTTTTCTCCGGATTCGCCTCTGTGATCAATGCCATTAGAAAAGCTCCAAAATTCGTACTTGCGCGAGTTCAAGGGAAAGCAGTTGGTGGTGGTGTTGGACTTGCTTCAGCAGCCGATTATACCTTCGCTACAGCCAACAGCGCCGTCAAATTGAGTGAGCTAGCGGTAGGTATCGGCCCATTCGTCGTCGGACCGGCTGTGGAGCGGAAAATCGGCACATCCGCCTTCCAGCAACTTTCCATCAACGCCACCGAATGGCAATCGGCTCAATGGGCCAGGGAGAAAGGTCTTTACGCAGAGGTTTTCGAAACTATCCAAGAAATGGATGTCGCAATTGATTTGCTTGCAAAACGATTGTCTTCCAGCAATCCAGAAGCCATGCGGATGCTAAAAATGGCTTCATGGACTGGAACCGATCACTGGGACACACTTTTGACTGAACGCGCAGCCATGAGTGGGGCACTTGTGATGTCCGATTTCACCCGAAATGCGATCGCACGCTTCAAATCTGGAGCTCGCTGATTGAATATTTTCAGAAAGAATATGTAATTCCTCCGAGCATATTCAAACGCTCCATGGGGAAACCATACCACTGCTGGTATTTCACGAATCCGACATTATTGAAGTTGATGAATGCTGATAGGATTTTCGAGTACCTGTACTCGAATCCCAGATTGGCATCCACATAAGGCTTCAATTTTCCAAAAGTCTGAAGTCCTGTCGAATCCATCTCAACATAATAACGGCTTCCCACTCCGAACACTGCAAGCTTTACAAGTATCTTCTCGCGCAGGTCGTAATCCGCTTTTAACGTGACCAGGGTATTAGGCAAATACCACGCATATTTCTGGACATCGGTCTTATAATTGAACTGGTCATAACGTAAGGACACTCCCAGTTTCCTGCTCGGCCTGTAATTCAGTTCAGCATGCAGATTGTATCTAGAAACATCATCATAGAGCAGATCGAAATTATAGATACGTACCGAATCGCTGATGTAAAACTGCATGTCTTGGAAGTTAACATAGGACAGACTGCCGGAGAAAGAGATATCATCTGATATATTACCCATCAACCCTCCGCGAATATCGATCATGCGCTTCGTATTGCGGAAGGTCACTGCCGGGTTCACGAAAGGATTATCCGCGGAAACCGTGTGGTAGTTATTCTTATCGATTCCACCGTCCACGTTGGCAAATAGGGACAAGACACCCTCGGCCACCGGCACCTTCAGATCGAGTTGAGGGAAAAACCGGACTTTGGCATCTTCATTTGTTTCAGATTCGATTCGGACACCTGCTTTGAACAGGATCTTACCGCGACGAGAGCCCAGATAAGGATTGAAACGAAGTATGTTCCTGTCCAGGTCGGATGAATTGGACTGCAACTGAAATGCCGCGTCCTGCTTGGTGAAGACGTCCACATCCACATCCGTTCCCAGGAGCATCTCACCGAACTTTTTCCTTGCTCCTGCAAGGAAACGAAGTTCGTTTTCCGAGGCTTCGAAAGCATCACTTAGCAGGGAATAACCGACGCTGAATGAGTACTGTAGCTTCGAGCTGTCCGTAAAAGTGCTGGTGATGCCTGCGCGTGCTGACAAGTTGGTAAAGCGCTGCCTGATAGTGTCATCTGAAATGATTGCCTCTGAATCTGGCACCCCATAATATCGGACCACATTCTGATCGAATCCCAATTCAGCGTCGAGGCGGGCATTATTTAGAAAATAACGACCATCCAGCTTAGCCAGGTTCGTACTGTACGCCGCATTATTGAATCCCTCAAAAGAAGGTTCACCTGATAAATGTCGCGCTGAAAGTCCGATAGCGCCTTTCTTCGATCGCAACGAGTTCAGGGATAATTCTCCCAGGTATTTTGAATAATTACCTCCGCCTGCTTTAAGATAACATCGGTACAACTTAGGCAGTGGTTCATCCTTGATCTTGACAGCACTGATGGAAGATGTCTCATAAACCGTCTCGGCCTTCCTTGAAATGAACGGATAGTCTTGCACTCCAGGATTGAACGTGCTGGTATCAGCAGTAGGTCGGTCGGAAATCTTGCGCGATTCGGAGAGGGTCGGTTTGAAATCCTTTACAATGATATATTCCTTGCCGTCAAGATCGCGATTGTCATTCTGTGCAAATGAACAGGTCGGCGAAATGGACAACAGAGCGAAGAAAAGATTACGGATGGTGGTTTTATTCATAGCGGATAACTTCATTTTATAGGGCTGACTTCCAGGGAGTCGGTGGGTTGTTTCTCAATCAGCTTTTCGCGGGCTTCTCGGTTTCTGCGATTGTCTTCATCCACGATCGCATCGAACTTTTCTTGAGCGAGAGCAACGAGATCCTCGGCATCATCCGGACCTTTTTCATAATTATCGATTATTGACTTATAGGTTTCTCGAGCCTGGAAAGTATCCTTCAGTGCAAGGTAACCGTCACCCAACAGGATGAAGGATTTAGCCACCCAATAATCATAAGCAGGCACCTGATTCTGCACGTCGAATACCATTCGTTGGCTTTCCTTGTAATCACCTTCTTTGTAGGCAATAAGTGCCAAAGAGTACTTGCTTTCAGCGGTCATCTCACTGTTGGTCCGCTTTGCCACTATGCTGAAAGAGGATTTTGCCTTGGCGAGGTCGCCATTTTGCAACATACAACGGCCGGTTATCAGCTGGGCCTCGTTCTGGAGATCCTTATCGGCGGTACTGGCAGCGAGAATCTTTCCGGCAGCCTCAAGAGCCTTGATGCAATTTCCAAGTCGGGAATAACACCTCATCTGGCCAATACGTGCAACAGACATATTGTCTTTGACATCGGCAGAAGTCTCTAATACATCATATAAAGCAGCAGCCTTATCATAACGCTTCGCACGGAAGTGGATAAATGCCGCATTGACATTCGACTTTTCCGTGAAGGAGCTACGCGGTTGTGCGAGCACATACTCAAATCCTGATAATGCTTCTTCATATTTCTTACTCCTGAAAAGGCAATCGCTACGGTAGTAATTCGCATTCGCAATGAAAATTCCGTCAGGAAAACGTTCGATATATGAATCGAAATCCTTCACAGTTTTTTCGCAATCGCCCTGGGTATAAGACAACTCAGCAGATTCATAGATCAGGGAGTCCTTACCCGAGTTCGAAACATCCGCATTGGGGACATTTTTCACATAGGCCAGATATTCGTCCACTTTCTGCCGCGACACCGCGATATTCTTCAGTTGCAAAAGGGCTTCATGCGCTTCCGGAGTCTTCGGATAACGCTCGATGATACGTTTGCAAGCAGCCTCGGCCTGAATATCGTCGCCCGAATTATAATAGACAAGAGCCTTTCCAAGCTCCGCCTTACGCACATAACTGCTCTGAGGGTAAGAGTTGATCACCCGATCGAAATTGGTCAGCGCCTTGGAATTGTTCCCGGCTGTCAGGTAGGCTTGACCGTTTTCGTACAGCGCATCATCCATATAGATGGACTGCGGATAATCATCGATCAATTTTTCAAGTGATGCGCTCTTTTCAGCGAGTTTCCCTTGGACACCGAATATGATGGAACGCTGGTATAATGCATAATCAGCCGCAGGAGATCCGGCTTTCACTGCCTGGTCGTAATAGTCAGCTGCCGCGACCTTATCACCTTGTACGAAATTACAATCGGCGATACGCATCAAAGCATCAGCGTATCGACCTGGATCAGTTTCACCTTTTTCCTTCACATATTTCCTGAATTCGGTCTGAGCAGCCGGATATCTTTCCAAACGGAATGAAGCATAACCCAGATTATAATGAGCGGAGTTGTAACGTGGACTACTTACGGCTCCGGGCGATTTCAGGTATTCATTGAAAGAAGCGGAAGACTGATCGAACTGACCAAGTCTGTAATGCGCTTCGCCCTTCCAATACAAAGCCTCGGCAGTAAGCTTCGGATCGGCTTGATTGGACAAGGATGTCTGGAACAACTGCAGCGCATCCTGATCCTTATTATCCATGAAATATTCGACTCCCTGATAGTAAGCTGCTTTCTGATAGGCTGCTTTCATACCGGGTGTCTTCACCTTTACAGCATCCAGAGCCGCCAATGCATCCCTGTAATTACGAGTTCCTGCATAAAGATTGATAAGCAGTTCGTTTGCCTCCGATGCATGATCGCTATACGGATAATCTTTCATAAATGAGCGAATGGACTCAATAGCTACGCTTTGAAATGAAAGTTCATAGGAAAGCTTCGCATAGGCGAACCGGGACTCTTCAGTGATGACAGGGTCGAATTTCATACGGGCGGCAGACTGATAAGCCGTACGGGCATTACGTTTCGCCTTGGAAAGCAAGTAACATTCGGCCAAGTGGTAGTATGCGTTTTGCGCCAGAGAATCCTCCGTGTTGGTCAGTTTTTGAAAATAGGGTATCGCTTTTTCATACTGCCCCAATTTGTAATGACTGAACCCCAATTCGTAATCTTCAACTGCACCCGCATTCGGTGAGTTCTTGACATAATCAGCGAGGTACTTTATCGCATCGGTGTAATTCCCTTTTTTGTAGTGGGATTCAGCGATCATTCTTGAAATCTCCATACCGTTCCTGGCACCGGCGGAGTCTTTTGCATCGATACCATACTCCAGAACCTTGTCATACTTACCCTGTTTATAATAGATCTGAGTGATATAATAAGGAGCAACTGGTGCAAAAGATTCGGACTGGCGAAGCTTTAGGAACTCTTGCAAAGCGGTTTCGTAATTCTGACTCACGTAAGCCATGTGGGCATAATAATATTGAGCAGCAGTGGCATATTTGGTGTCTTTATCCTTCACCTCATAAAATCGGCGAGAGGCTTCATCGTATTCCTCTGTCATATAAGCCGAATAACCCGCCTTGAAATCCACTTCTATCCGTTGTTCCTCGGTAAGCAGATTACGATCAAGCGATTTGTAATTCTGCAATGCTTTCTTGAATTTTTTTTGTCTGTAGTAAAGATTTGCGAGTGTATAATGAGCATCATCCGCAAGCGAACTTTCAGGATAGCGACCGATGAAATCCATAAGTAAGAATTCAGCATCCGGCTGAAAAAGTTCGGCTGCACAACGGCCGATGTAGAATCTGGAGCTTATCCTTGCATCATCAGATACGGAAGCCTGTGACTCGACAACCTGCTCGAATGATTTACGTGCCGCACCATATTTCTGACGTTCCAGCAGCTCAAGGCCATTACGATATTCGCGGTCTGGTTCCGTATAGATCGTCGTCTTTTGAGAATAAGCGGGTAAGATGCCAATCAGCACGAGCAGCATCCCAAGTAATATGCGGACCATATGAGGGGGATTCTTGACGTTTAAACGTATAATCTCTCAAAATTATTTCTATTGCCTATCTGGTTCTTTTTTAGTGCGTTGTAATTACCAACACCGTTTTGCACACGGAAAGGGGATTGAACCTTGCGGTCTACGATTTGTTATCTTTGCCATGATGTACCTTTTGAAGGTCAAAGGAACCGCCAAGATTCCGGATTATGTCCAGCTACGTGACAGTAATTTCACGTTGCTTGCTTATTTCCGTGTCGACCGGCCTGAGAAAGCGCTGACGAAAGCAGGACTGGGCCATCGTGAGCAGGAGCTCATCGAGCTCATTCATAAGTTACCATACGGCAAGATCCACAAACTGGACTGAGTATCTTACCTTTACGAGTATGAATCACCCCATCGTAAAGCTTGAAAAAGTGACTGTGCTGCAGTCTGGCAGTCCAGTGCTCAACGATGTGAATCTTATCCTCGACAAAGGTGAATTCGCATATCTTATCGGAAAAACAGGAAGTGGAAAAAGCAGTCTCCTCAAACTGCTTTACGGTGAAATCGGCTTCCAGGAGGGCAGTGGTCATGTCGCCGGGTATGATTTGAAAAACCTACCCTCTAATCAAGTGGCATTCCTTCGGCGTAAGCTGGGAATCGTTTTTCAGGATTTCCAATTGCTATCCGACAGGAACGTACGGTCAAACCTTGATTTCGTTTTATCTGCTACAGGCTGGAAAGATCGAGCACAAATGGACGCTCGCATCAGTGAGGTGTTGCAACTCGTCGGTCTTGCCACCAAAGGTTTCAAAATGCCTCATGAGCTGAGCGGTGGAGAGCAACAACGTATCGTTATTGCCCGAGCTTTACTCAACCACCCCCATTTGATTCTCGCTGACGAACCTACCGGGAATCTGGATCCGGAAACTTCAGAAGACATACTTCGATTACTTACGGACATCAGTACCAAAGGCACTACTGTTCTTATGGCAACACACAATTACAACCTGATGGAAAAGTTCCCAGCCAGAACCCTTCGTTGCGAGCAGGGACGCCTTACCGACTCGGCAGTTTCAGTTTAACGGAATATCATTTTCACCAGATTCTTCGCGTTGGCCGAGTTGGAGAACATGGCTTCGAGCACCAGTTTACGTTCACGTAGCGCTGCATCATTCCATGAATTGAGGCTGAATTCATCTTCTATTGCAGTACGAAAACCTTCAGCGTCATCTGCAACAGTGCAAAGTGTTTCAAGTCCTGTATTACGGACCATGTGACCATTGACAATGCATTTTTTTCCTAAAAAAAGTGCGGCCAGTAGTTTCAATTTAATACCGGTTGACTGGAATGTCGGCAGTACGTTCACCCTTGCAAGCGAGATCCTTTCGTGGATTTTTTCGGGAGTCAAATCGTCGATCAGCTTGATATTGTCAAACCTTGAAACAGCGGAACGCAATTCATCAGATGGTCTTGAACCTGCAATAACTAGTTGATAAGGCAATTTCGAGAAGACTTGATTGACAAGAAAAAGTGCGGCTTGATTGTTCTCACCGACTGCGAGGTTGCCATGGTAAAGGGCATAATCCCCGGCCTCAACTTTTATATCCACTTTTTCAAAAGGATGAAAGGCTGGAAGATAGAACGCATTTGCGTAACGTGAATTGAAATAGTCGGTATCCTCGGGAGAGATTGCGGCTATTGCAGTCGCATTTTCAAGGATACCCTCATAGCGACGTAGCCGCCTGGATTCGGCATTGAGATACCAACGACGTAACATTCGCGACTCCGCTTTGGCAAGACCTTCATAGTAATCATGCTCCACATTGTGTGTTCTTACTATGAACTTTCGCCTCGAAAATGCAGGGTCTGCCAGAAGGGCTGTCGAATGCAATCCTTCCATCAAGACAGGTGCATCATCCTGTAAAAGGATTTCACGCAAACGATCTGATTCACGTGATGAAACGATGTAAGGCTTTGAACCCAATAACCGACCTATTGAGCGGATGCGCTGATAATAATCGACAGACGAGACCAACTCCTCCAGCTTTTTTTGGGGGAGGCGTGAATGATGAAAGCAGTGAAGATGGATTTTCAAGCCAACGGCATGTAACGCTTTCAGCTTGAAAAAAATATCAATCACACCACCATAATCCGCAGGATAAGGTATGTCCAGTGAAATGACATGCAGTTTGTTTTCAGCTGACATCGCGTACTACATCCAAGAGGCGTTCTCGTTCATTTCGCCAATCGAGTTCGGAAGCGGCAAAGTTGAGATTTTCTTTCCACTGAACAAGACGATCATGAGCCTGCAGCATCATCTCACGCATGCACCTTGCAATGGTTTCCGGATCGACTGAAGGTGCTATGATGCCGATATCATACTTCCTCACGATCTTGGCTACCTCAGGGAGATCACTGACCAACACAGGAATATTTGCATGTATGTAATCGAAAAGTTTGTTCGGCAGGGAGAATCGGTAATTGATGTTGGTATCCTTGTCAAGAGACAAACCTGCATCAGCAAGAATGGTCACTTTCCTGAGTTCTTGCAACGGCAGTTTGGGCAAGAAGATGACCTTTCCCGACAGGCCAGGGTCTTTTGAGCGTGCTTTAAGAATCTCTATCACATCACCTCCCCCTACTATAAGCAGCAGGGCGCCATCGACCCGGGCAATCGCCTCTAACGCCTCCTCTGCTCCGCGTTGCATGTTTATTCCAGAACCTTGCATCAGGAAAATAAACCGGTCTTCAGGCAGGCCATAATCGGACCGATGTGTCCTATGTGAATAAGAAGTATGACCGAATGGATCGGAAATCGGTATGTTACGCACCACTTTAACGTTCCTGTCATATTCCTTGCTATAAAGCTCAGCAATGGACTCATTAACGGTAATGACATGTTTCAGCTTGGGAAGAATAGCCTTTTCTATACGTTTCCAAAAATTCCGAACAAGAGGTCGATTTACCAATTCGGGTACCTCAGTGAAATATTCATGGCTGTCATAAATCAACGGTATACCTTTGATTTTAGAAGCAAAAAAGTTGGCAGGAAGCGTATCGAGATCGTTAGCCACCAATAAATCCGCCTTTTCAAAAATCAAAAAGAAGAAGAGCCGCAGATTGAAGACGGCATAGAATAACGGGCCCCTCTCGAACCAAAGCCTGAATCTTTTGAAATAATAAGGTCGGCTGGACATTTCGAGGCTCGAACGGAGTTGCCTGCCAACCAATAAAACGTGGGCTCCCTGTTCTCGCATGGTTAAGCATGTACGGTGTACCCGTTGGTCAGTGACCAAGTCGCTTATGACGGATACGACAACTTTCTTACCGGGCAGGTCCATGAGGGCGTAAAAAGAGCAAGAAAACGAATTTCATCCAAAAGAATCCTGTGAAGGCTTTCCTTGTAAAAGGCCAAAAATCAGGCTATTTTTGTGGATATTACTCGTTTCAACTATGCCAAAACAAAGTTACTCCAATCACCGTCGACTCGTTTGGTGGTACCATGGTTTTTTATTCCCCCTATGCCTTGTCACGTTCATCGGTTCAATCGTAAATCTGCTTGAATCCATTGGTAGTGAGGGAAATCTGTACTCCGCCTCATTGCTGGTGGTGGTCAGTTTCACCCTGATTTTTTTCTTTTTTGCGATTCGGGTCTACGCACTGAAGTTACAGGACAGGCTTATCCGGGCCGAAGAAAACTTCCGCCATATGGTACTGACCGGGCGCCCATTGGATGCCCGCTTGCGTACCTCACAGATCATCGGGCTTAGATTCGCATCAGATGAAGAATTCCCGGAATTGTGCAAAAAGGCGGTGGAGAAACAGCTGTCGATGGATGAAATCAAAAAATCGGTGGTGGATTGGAGAGGAGATTATCGCAGAGTCTGAACTTGATGACATGGGTAATTGTTTATGGGATTGATTACATTGAAAATTGAAATAAGTCCGCGACATGCAGAACATAAACGAACAAGAACTTGAAAGGAAGTTCCAGGAAAAAATCGACAAAGGTGAGTCGATTGAGCCGAAAGACTGGATGCCTGAGCGATATAGGAAGCAACTGATCCGTATGATGGGCCAGCACGCCCATTCAGAAGTTGTTGGAATGTTACCTGAAGGTAATTGGATCACGCGTGCGCCCAGCCTTCGCAGAAAATGCGTGTTGCTTGCCAAAGTGCAGGACGAAGCCGGTCACGGATTGTATATCTACAGTGGTACTGATACACTCGGCATTGCGCGCGAACAGATGGTTGAAGAGTTGTTGGCCGGAAAAGCAAAATATTCCAGCATCTTCAATTATCCCACGTTGACTTGGGCCGATATCGGTGCCATTGGTTGGTAGGCAACTCCGTTCGAGCCTCGAAATGTCCA
>JBJSZR010000211.1:0-5773 GCA_046090385.1 Bacteroidota bacterium | reverse complement strand
CTCGCTACCGCAATGAAGTGGCGGCTCTTGCCAAAAACCTTCAGCAACTGAATGCCGTGTACGGCAATATGCTCTCTGCAATGACCATCAAAGGTTAATGTGATATTTCCAACCTAACCAAAACACATTGATCCGATATGGCATCAGGAAAAGCAAGTCCAAGGCAGAAGATGATCAACATGATGTACCTCGTGTTGACAGCTCTACTCGCCCTCAACGTGACCAAAGAGGTCATCAATGCTTTCGTGACAATCAACGAAAGCGTTTCTCTCTCCAAAGAGAATCTCGATAAGAAAAACCAGAAGACGTATGCCGCTTTCGAGCAGGCAATGTCCATCGATGCTGCCAAATACACCGATGTGAACAACCGCGCCAATAATGTCAAAAAGGCGGCAGGTGATCTGGTTCGATATATCGAGGATCTCAAGCAGGAGCTCATCACCACGACCGATGGAATTCCCAAAGGTCAGCCGGTGCCAGGACTCCGTGATATGAATAAAAAAGACGATTACGATGCGCCAACCCACATCATGTGTGGCGACGACCAGAACGGCAAAGGCAAAAAAGCGTCTGAGCTCAAAGGAAAAATCGAATCTTTGAAAAAGATCATTATCGCCAATTGTCCCAAAGGTTCAGAGGGCGACTATCAGAAACGTCTGGATAACCTGCTGAACACAAGTGATCCCGTCAAGCCTGAAGAAGGCAAGCGCACCTGGGAAATGGTGAATTTCTACCACAACCCGGTTGTAGCTTCTGTAGCCCTTCTTACAAAGATCCAGTCCGACGTCCGTAACGCCGAGTCCCAAGTGATCGATGAGTTGCTCACCTCCGTGGATAAGAATATCATCAAACTTGACAAACTCACTGCCAAGGTTATATCAAACAGCACAGTTGTGACGATTGGCTCCGACTATCAGGCAGATATCTTCCTTTCTGCTACGTCTTCGACATTGGCTCCTCAGGTTTTTGTGGGTGCGACTACTGATTCTGCCGGCTCAACCAAATGTAACGGTTGTGATGGTCGTCAGCCATTGCCTGTAGAAGGTGGTTATGCCAAGTACACTGAGCGCCCAGGCGCAGAAGGAGAGAAGAAGTGGGCAGGTGTCATCAGGGTTCAAAAACCAGATGGATCTTTTGAACATTACCCTTTCAATGCATCCTACATTGCTCAGCGACCGGCTGCGGTTGTTTCAGCCGACAAGATGAATGTGCTTTACATCGGAGTGGATAATCCTATGTCCATCTCCGTTCCTGGTGTTCCAAATGATAAGGTCCGTGTCACCATGTCCGGTGGAAGTCTTCGTTCTGCAGGTGGGGGCAAATACGTGGCTCAGGTATCTGCTGCCGGTACAGCTACTGTTTCTGTCGGTGCTGAAATCGGTGGAAAGCAAATGACGATGGGAAGTTTCCCTTACCGTATCAAGCGCGTGCCTGATCCTGTTGCCACCATGGCCAGTTCAAAAGGCGGCGTACTTAACAAGAACGTCATTCTCGCAGGAACACTGATTCCGATCCTCGAAAATTTCGATTTCGAATTGTTCTTCAAGATAACCGAATTCGAGTGTACCGTTGTCAGCAAGGGAAGGGATCCTGAGAAATTCAAAGGTTCCGGCAACCAATTATCCGGTGGAATGAGAGACGCCATTGGGAAAGCTCGCTCCGGCGACAAGGTTTATTTCGAATATATCAAAGCCCGTATGACCACCGGTTCTGATCAGTCAACCCGTTCGTTGCCTGCTCTTGCCTTCACCATCCAATAAACAATCGTCACCAACGTTTCTGTATCATGAAACTTCGAATCCTCTTAATCCTTGTTGCTGTCCTGATGGCGGGCAATTCGTTTGCTCAAGATGTCCTGGACGGTGTTTATGTCAAAGAGCATACGACTACTCGTACACCTTTGGCTTATCCCCATCTCCGCGAAGCGGATGTGGCTTGGTCTAAACGTGTTTGGCGTCTGATTGATCTCAATGAGAAGATCAACCTTCCATTGCGTTATCCGAGAACCAAGGATACGAAGGACCGCAAGAGTCTTATCGATGTTGTGCTTGATGCGGTTGCAGAAGGTTCGTTGACGGCCTACAGTGATGAGGAATTTGTTACACCGTTGACCCTCACTGAAATCTACGAAAAGGGTGGGGCTCGTACGGACACACAGCGCTTACAGCGACCTGATCCTCCCTATGAGGAATACGATACCGTTATCGCAAAAGAATTCTCCAGGGACAATGTGATCGGATATAGGATGAAAGAGGATTGGTATTTTGAAAAGCAACGCTCAGTGATGGAGGTCCGCATCATCGGGATGGCTCCGCTTGTCCTCGACAGGAACGAAGCCGGTGAAGTGCGTGAGGGCAATGTCAAGCTTCCGCTCTTCTGGTTCTACTATCCTGAAGCTAGACAACTTTTGGCCAATGCGGAAGTCTTCAACCGTTACAACGATTCAGAAAGACGGTCTTTCGATGACGTTTTTCAGAAAAGGATGTTTTCCAGTATCATCATTAAAGAGTCAAACGTTGCTAATATCAGAATTGAAGATTACAGAACAGGTCTCAATGCCTTACTTGAATCCGAAAGAATCAAGAATGAAATAACCAATATGGAGCACGATATGTGGGAATACTGATTAGTGCGTGCCCCCGTCAACAGAAAACCCTGGCCTCACCGGGGTTTTTCTTTTTGCACATCAGAGAGATTCGAGAAAATCACGGATGCTCTCCATTAACCACATAGGCGTGGAAGTAGCCCCGCAGATACCGATTTTTTCTCCTTTGCAGAACCACTCGGGCGCAACATCCTCCAGGTTACTTACAAAATGGGTCTGAGGATTATGCTTTTTGCAAACATCGTAGAGCACCTTCCCATTGGAGGATTTCACTCCTGATACGAATACTATGCGGTCGAACGACCGGGCGAAGTCGGGTAATTGCTGGTCGCGGTTGGATACCTGACGGCAAGTGGTATCATTCAGGTCAACGTCTATTCCCGCATCCTCCAAGGCTTTGTGAATGGCATAGAATTTCTCCGTGCTCTTCGTGGTTTGACTGTAAAGAGAAATGTTACGAGGTAGTGTTTCGAGGTCCAACTCATCCAATCCCTGGAATACAACTGCATTTCCACCTACTTGGCCGATCAGACCCTCTACCTCCGCATGCCCTCTTTTCCCGTAGATATAAATAGCTCTGGAATTGTCTGCAGATTGACGAACACGATTCTGTAATTTCAATACGACCGGACAAGAAGCATCAATCAACGTAAGATTGTTCTCGATTGCAGTTTGGTAAGTGGATGGCGGTTCTCCGTGAGCCCGAATCAGCACCTTTTCATCACGAATATATTTCAAAACTTCATGATCGATTATCCGAAGCCCTTTTGCTTTCAACCTGGCGATTTCTTCATCATTGTGCACGATATCGCCAAGACAGTAAAGTGTACCTTCCTTTTCTAAAATCTCTTCAGCCAAACGAATCGCATACACAACCCCGAAGCAGAAGCCGGAATGATTGTCAATGGTCACTTCAAGTCCGAGTCCTTTCGGATTGGACTGGCTGACCGGGTAGATATCTTTTTTTGAAGTATTCAAAGAGTACGATATTCATCAACAGAAGTAACAATGTGTATTGGGTGTCTTCAATAGGGATACTGACGATCCGAATGCCCAGGTTTTCTGCATCATTGTAGATTACAACCGGTAGCCAGGTCAGAAGTCCGTTCACAATCAAAAAAGGGATGAGACTTACAAGATAGGCCCTGATGAATTTGCCCAACCAATCGTAACCACGATACCAGACAAATACCACCATAAAAGCTGTCAGCGACAATTTGATGCCTGTGTACAGTTTATCAGTATTTAGAAGAGCGATAACAGCAAGAACAACAAACCAGACGCCGAAAATGTTTCTGGCGTGTATTTTGAAGGGATCGCTTTTCAGCAGGACATTCAGGGATGAATAGGTGAATACACATGAATAAGGGATCGTGATGAAAAAAAGCCACTCCTCAAGTGGTAAGCCCCAAATGTAGATACCTACAACGTATTTCGGATTAAAGCTCCAAACTCCCCAAGCTGTAAGATAGTGATCCCAGATGATGAAAAAAGCAGCTGTGATAGCCAGGGCAGGCATCAATACTTTCCAGTACCTTGAGAATCCCAGCCGTTTTTCAAATGAAAAAATAAAAGGGACCAGTATCGATCCTAGGTTGATGAGCAGATAGGTGTATTTTTCCACGACTGTCTTTTCTCAATCCAGATGGCGCTTCAATTGCGCCTCTTCGGGTTTAGTACACATTTTGCTGTCCAAGAGCAACCGTGCAACTTTACGGTTAATTGTCTTATCATTCGAGGAATTGATCAATTGTATCATCTTGCTTTTATCTTCATCGACATGTTTGCTCATATTGAGGAATGATGGCAGATTAGATTCAACAGCAAAACGAAGATAACGGATTTCAAGATTCTCGGAATCTTTTATTACGGCGGAGTTGAAATCCGTTTCGGACTTTTTACACCAGCTGTATTTACTTGTAGGCATAAAAGCGTGTTTGCCCATCAATGCCTCCGTGGCCCCGATATATCCGGTAATCAGTGCGCTTTTCTGAGGGCAGTTCTTCAAGGTTTCCAGCAACCCTGCTGCAGTTTTTTCATCTTCTGCGGCCTTCGCGAATCGGGATCTGATATCCTCTATACTGCAAGCGCTACAGTACTGAGCCAATACAAAAAGGGGAACAATAAGAAGAAGCAGTTTTCCGGACATCAGATAAGGTTCAGGCGGTAGCGCAACCAGGTCCTGAACAACAAGAATATTTTATGCCAGTTGGTTATCCTTATACGTTCCTCGCGGATTCTTGCAGCAGGCAACAGCCGGATTTTCTTGAACAGGGCCAGATAATAGATGTAAGCGACCATCACGCCAAGCCTTGAGCCGTGGGGCAGATTCTTGATGCCTTCATAGGAAGCATCGAAATCGGCTTGTATATCCATTTCGATTTCAGCCTTTACATCAGTGTCAAAACGATTGAAATCCACACCCGGGAAATACACTCTTCCTCTCTCTGTAAAATCGCTCTTAAGGTCGCGAAGGAAGTTGACCTTTTGGAAAGCGGCACCTAATTTCCTGGCCGGTTCTACCAGAGGATTGAAAACGGAATCATTGCCGTCACAGAAAACACGAAGACACATCAGCCCGACGACCTCGGCCGAACCGTAGATGTATTCTTCGTACAAGGCCCGGTCATAAATAACAGGGTCGAGATCCATTTCCATACTATGCAGGAATGCATCTATGTATGATTTGTCTATCCTGAAGCGATGAACGGTATCCTGAAAGGCGTGTAACACCATGTTGGTGCTCATCTTATTATTCAGAGCCAGTTCGGTCTCTTCACGGAATCTCGTAAGCAGGGTCTTCTTATCCTGGTCGTGGAACGTATCCACTATTTCATCGGCAAGGCGCACGAATCCGTAGATGGCATAGATGGAATCGTGATGCTTTCGGTCGAGCATGTGGATACCGAGCGAAAACGACGTGCTGTAATCACGCGTGATGGTTTTGCTCAGCTTATACGACGTCTGCGTATATAAGTCCATGTTCCTTTTCGATTCTTTCAACAGCAAGCTTGGAACTGATCACCACCATGGGTAACCCTGTGGACTTATTGCAAACAACAATTTGCTTACGCATGCACAACATTGATGCCTTGGCATATATATGTGGCAGTCCTGCTGTGATGTATATACAGACCTGCGCTACGGCTGCACATCCCATACACTTGT
>JBJSZR010000210.1:0-2043 GCA_046090385.1 Bacteroidota bacterium | reverse complement strand
CTGCTCACCCGCTCTGCTCGTTTGCACTCGATTCGGTAGCGGGGGCAGGACTCGAACCTACGACCTTTGGGTTATGAGCCCAACGAGCTACCAACTGCTCCACCCCGCACTGTTTTGGACTGCAAACATACAATTTGTTCCTTTACGGGGAAGATTTTACCCTAAAAAAAACAAATATGACTCATCGGGCTGGATTTGTGAGCATTATAGGTCGACCTAACGTCGGTAAGTCGACTTTGATGAACAGACTTATAGGGGAAAATCTCTCCATTGTGACACACAAAGCTCAAACTACCCGACATCGTATCAAGGGGATTCTGAATGGAGACGATTTTCAAATCGTTTTTTCAGATACACCTGGCATTTTAGAGCCACATTACCTGCTGCATAAGAGGATGATGGAATTTGTCCAGGCTTCTTTGGAGGATGCTGATGCTGTCTTGTTCATTACAGATCTTACTGAGGGTTATACGGACGAAGAGTTGGTGAAACGTATAAAAGCTATTCAAGTCCCTGTAATAATCGTATTGAACAAGGTGGACGTTTCCATCCCGGATGAAATCAACAAGCTTGTACATGGTTGGAAAAAAGCTGTTCAGCCGCATGCTATCATCCCTTGCTCTGCTTTAAAGGAATTCAATATATCAGAAGTTCGTAGAACTTTATTGGATATCATTCCACAAAGCCCTCCATTTTTTCCAAAAGAGGAAATCAGCGATGCTTCCCTTCGGTTTTTCGCTTCAGAGTTCATCCGTGAAAAAATATTCCTACACTACCAAGAGGAGATACCTTACTCTACAACGGTTGAAATAGAATCTTTCAAAGAGGATGGAAAACTGATACGCATCGGAGCGGTCATTTACGTGGAGCGTGATTCACAAAAGGGTATCATCATCGGCAAAAAGGGCACATCGATCAAGCGTATCGGTACAGAGGCACGAAAAGACCTGGAATCTTTTCTTGGACGAAAAGTCTTTCTTGAGCTTTTCGTTAAAGTCGAGAAGGACTGGCGCAAGAGCGAATCAAAACTAAAAAGATTCGGATATTCACAAAATTAGATGATGCGGATATTCAGTAAGTGATGCCCTTATTGAAAGCCAGAATTTCGCCAACTCCCAGTGGCTTCCTGCATGAAGGGAATCTGGTTGCATTTCTTTTGCAAAAGAAGTTGGTCCAAAAGCATAATGCCCTGCTAGGATTACGTATCGATGATATTGACAGAGCCAGGTACCGTGAATCTTACCTTGAAGACATATTCCGTTGTTTGGCTGCATTGGATATCAAAATCGATTTCGGCCCCCAAAATGCGGATGATTTCCATCGTAATTATCGGCAAGAACTGCGCTTGAAGAGGTACTACGAGATATTGGATGATCTGAAGTCGCAGGACTTGATCTATGCCTGTAGTTGTTCACGCAAGGATATTGAATCCCATCAAGGTGTCGGGTGTCCGAACAACTGCTCAAGTGCCAACATTTCACTGGACGAGGTCAATGTAGTTTGGCGCCTTCTTTGGCCTGGAATGACTTCCGTAACCTGGCAAGATGGATTTATGGGCGCCGTCAAAGTGAATGTCTCAGAAAAAATGGGGGATGTAGTACTACGAAGACGTGACGGTTTACCAGCCTATCAGATCACATCGCTTGCAGACGATCATGACTTACAAATCGGACTCATAGTTCGAGGCCAGGATCTTATTGATTCAACAGCTGTACAGAATTGGTTATCTGAGCGGCTTTTCGGGTCGAATGAGTGTTATTATTATCATCATCAGCTACTACTTAATTCGAACGGAGAAAAACTCTCAAAAAGCGCAGGTGCCGAATCCATTCCGATCAGGTTAGACCAGATGAAAATCGATTCAATTTTTCAAACAGCAGAAGAGCTTTTAAGTAAGTTGAATTGAGCTACCCAATTTGCATCCGGATTTTTTTAAATGATCTCTTGCCGGTCACTTTTATTTAGATTGAAACAGGTTCAGTTTTTTTGAAGTCGAACCATCTCTACGTTGCCATCCTTTCTGACAGCTCTCATATAGTAAAG
>JBJSZR010000209.1:0-10222 GCA_046090385.1 Bacteroidota bacterium | reverse complement strand
ATGGAAAAAGGGAACCTGCTTTCTCAGATTTTTCGGGTGAATTATGCCACTGGTAAGGACGTGATCCTCGTGAACCGTCCGGATGATGAGTACTGCACCGGAGGTGGCTTTACCCTTGTGAATGGTCTCACCGGAGCACTGCCTTGGAACGGTTCCGATTGGCTGGGCTTCCGTGGCAAATCACTCGATGCTACTGTCGATCTCGGTAGCGTGATGGGTTTCAGCAAGGTAGCTTTGGATGCCTTGAATGACGAAGGCTCCTGGATTCATTTTCCTAAATCGGTTGAGGTGCAATTGAGCGATGACGGGAAAAACTTCACCTCTGTGGCGAAATTGTCCGGTGAAAAACTAGACCCGTCAAAGCGTCAAATAAGGGTTCCAGTAGGTAAAGCCAAAGCGAGATACGTCAAAATTATCGCAGAGAATGCCGGTGTCATTCCTGAAGGTAAGCCCGGTGCCGGCAACCCTGCCTGGCTTTTTGCTGATGAAATAATCATAGAATAATCCGCTGATGCCACCACTTAACCGAAGGAGCTTCCTGCAGTGTGCAGGTTTGATTACTGCCCTTTTACCCTTGCGAAAAGCATCTGCTTTTGCCTCGGAGAATCGGATTCATGCATCCGGTCCATTAGTGATTTCCACGTGGGATCATGGTCTTGCAGCGAATGAAGCCGCGTGGAAGATACTATCCGGAGGTGGTCGTGCCTTGGATGCGGTCGAGGCTGGCGTTAGAGTTCCCGAGGCGGATCCCAGCGTGATGACCGTGGGCTACGGCGGTTTTCCTGACCGCGACGGAAGGGTAACGCTCGATGCATGTATAATGGATGAATATTCCAATTGTGGCTCAGTGGCTGCGATCGAACATATCATGCACCCCATATCGGTTGCACGTAGAGTAATGGAAAAAACTCCTCACGTGATGCTGGTAGGCGATGGTGCTTTGCAGTTCGCACTTTCAGAAGGCTTTAAAAAGCAAGACCTCCTTACGAAAGAAGCAAAGGCGGCATGGAGGGATTGGTTGAAAGAGTCTAAGTACAAGCCCGTTGTAAATATCGAAAACCATGATACCATCGGAATGCTTGCCATCGATGCTGCCGGAAATCTTTCCGGTGCTTGTACCACCAGCGGAATGTCCTTCAAGCTGCATGGACGAGTCGGAGACTCGCCGATCATCGGTGCAGGATTGTATGTGGATAATGAGGTAGGTGCTGCAACATCTACCGGTGTAGGCGAAGAAGTGATTCGTATCTGTGGCTCTCACCTTGTTGTCGAGTTGATGCGACAAGGCGCTACCCCTGCTCAAGCTTGCAAGGAAGCCGTCGAAAGGATTGTCAAAAAACAACCTCAGAAATCAAAAGAAATACAAGTCGGATTTTTGGCTCTTGATAAGCGTGGGGATTTCGGCTCCTACTGCCTGCAGCCGGGATTCAACTTCGCAGTCTGTTCAACAGATCGTTCCAACAGCCTTTACGACAGTAAAAGTCATTATTGATGAAAATACTTGAAGTGGCTTGCGGAAATCTTGCTTCTGTTGTCGCTGCTTCTCAAGGCGGTGCTGATCGTATTGAACTTTGTGCTGCATTGGGCGCAGGTGGAATCACTCCTTCCTTCGGATTCATCGATGCGGCACGATCAATAACTGAACTTCCAGTATATGTGATGATCCGTCCTCGAGAGGGTGATTTTCTGTACGACAAAGCTGAAATCGGCTCCATGGTTGCTGATGTTCTCATGTGCCGGCGCTCCGGTGTGCCCGGTATCGTATTCGGAGCCCTTACAGCCGAAGGCGAAATCGATTTGGAGGTTTGTCGAAGGATAATGGATGCTGCAGGGAGCATGCAGGTGACATTTCATCGAGCATTCGATTTGTCAAAAGATCCTTACGCATCTCTTGAGGCATTGTGTTCCCTGGGTGTTCATAGGCTATTGACCTCTGGTCAGGCTCCATCTGCGCCACTCGGTTCATTATTGATCAAAGAGCTTGTCCGTGTTGCCAAGGACCGTATTTCTATCATGGCCGGAGCAGGTGTAAGACCTGGAAATGTAGAGAAGCTCATCAAAGAGACTGGCGTTAACGAAATACATCTTTCGGGAAAGCAAAGGGTGACTGGAGGGATGCTGTTTCGTCGCGATCATCTTGCTATGGGATCCGATGCCTCTCAGGAATATTCCCTCGATATCACCGATAAGGCCCAAATACACGCCATCAGAGCTGTCATTGATAGGACTTGAATGAACAAGATAAGGTCGCTGCTTCTGTTGGCGCTGTTTTTAGTCGCTTTGAAATCCATTAAAGGAGCTCACAGTTTTATGCCCTTGAATCAAGGCTGGAAGTTCAGGCAAGTCAGCTCGATTGAATGGTTGCCAGCTTCCGTACCAGGTTCCGTTTATCTAGACCTGCTTTCAAACGGAAAAATCCCCGATCCTTTTCAGTCGGATAATGAGTCGAAGGTGCAGTGGGTTGATACATGCGATTGGGAATACATGTGTTCTTTCGATGTTTCTCCCGCCGAATTACGTCATATGCAGCAAGAACTGGAATTGGACGGATTGGATACATATGCAGAGGTCATATTGAACGGACAATCCGTCTTGCAAGCTGCGAACATGTTCCGGTCTTGGCGTTTGGATGTAAGAGGCAAACTTAAACCCAAGGCGAATATATTGGTCATCCGCTTCAATAGCGCATACCGGGAAGCGAAAGCAGCTGAGTTAACAAACGGTTTTAAAATCCCAGGAGGCGAAAGGGTCTTTGTCAGAAAAGCGGCTTTCCAATGGGGATGGGATTTTGCTCCACGCTTCCTGGGATGTGGAATATGGAAGCCGGTACGTCTTCATTGTTGGAGCGGTTTCATTTTGGACGATCTGCACATCCGACAAATATCGCTTACTGATGCAAAAGCAACAGTTCAAGTTGTCGCTACAGTCCGATGCGATATTCAGCAGCACGTGCAAATCGATTTTTCAGTAGTGGGTGTGGATTCGAGGAAGAGCCTAAAGCACCTGCTCTTACCAGGAATGAATACCATCACCGATACACTGGAAATCATCTCTCCTCGCCGCTGGTGGACTTCTGAGCTTGGTGATCCGTTTTTGTATGAAATGGAAGCCATACTTTTTGGAAAAGGAAAAGATCAAGCCGATAAAAAAGTCGAATTCGGACTGAGGACGTTGGAGCTTCGGCAAGAGAGAGATGTTGCTGGAAGGACTTTTCAATTCATCCTGAATGGTATTCCGGTTTTCATGAAAGGCGCCAATGTTGTTCCGCCCGATGTTTTCCTTACAAGAATCGACTCTGGGCTTATAAACCGTTTCATCTCGGATGCCATAGCTTCTCATATGAATATGTTCCGTGTATGGGGCGGCGGGGTTTACCCTTCAGATGAATTCTTCAAAGCCTGCGATCGCCATGGGATTTTGGTATGGGAGGACTTCATGGTAGCCTGTTCTATGTTGCCAGGTAGCGAGACTTTCATTGATGACATGCGTGAGGAGGTCAGACAGAATATCATTCGACTTCGGAATCATCCGAGTATCGCTCTCTGGTGCGGTAACAATGAATCGGACGAAGGTTGGCATAATTGGGGATGGCAAAAGGAGTTCGGATATTCTTCTGAGGATTCGTCAAAGGTTTGGAATGATTACCACAGTGTATTTCATAAAATGATTCCCGATGCCTTGGACGAACTTGATCCTGACCGGGAATATTGGCCCAGCTCACCTTCCATCGGTTGGGGTAGGAAAGAGAGCCTACTCTCAGGTGATGCGCATTATTGGGGCGTATGGTGGGGAATGGAGCCTTTTTCTGTCTACACGAAAAAAGTAGGACGATTCATGTCAGAGTATGGATTTCAGGGTCTTCCTGCTATGGCATCATTTAAACAGTATTCGGGAACTGATAGATTGGATACGACCATGCCGGCCTTGAAAGTGCACCAGAAACATCCAACCGGATTCCCAACCATCAGCAACTATCTTGAACGTTCCTATAACAGGCCGAAGGATTTCCGTTCCTATATCTACACATCACAATTATTGCAGGCCGAAGGTGTACGAACAGCCATTGAAGCTCACCGCAGGGCCAAGCCCTATTGTATGGGTACGCTGTACTGGCAATTCAACGACTGCTGGCCTTCTGTCTCCTGGAGTAGTCGCGATTTCTATGGCAGATGGAAAGCATTGCAGTATTTTGTGAAGGAGTCCTACGAGCCACTTATCATCAGTCCGGTTGTGAATGAAAACCGCTCCGTGGATGTGCATGTCGTGACTGATTCCTTGCACGATTGGTTAGCTCGCATGGAGCTGCGCATCATCGATTTCAAAGGAAATATTAGGTGGTCAGAAATTGTTGCCGCCGATATCAAGTCAAATGCATCAACCCTGGTTTGTTCACGCGATCTTTCAAGGATCGTTCAAGGAATGGATACTGCATTCACCTTTCTTAATGTCCGTCTGCTATTGAATGAGCGTACCGTGACTCAAAAAAATGCATTTTTCTGTCTTCCGAAATCCATGAAGCTTCAACGGCCTTCGTTCACTGTACGGTCAAGCCGTATTGCTGACGGTTCAGTGGCGGTCGTCATTAGAGCATCGGCTTTCGTTAAGGGATTGGAAATTTCTCTAGATGGAGATCCTTCTCTTTTTTCAGAAAACTATTTCGATATGATTCCTAATACGGACTATGTCGTACCGGTCAGGTCTGCAGACTTCAAAGAAACTGATTTGGCCCGATTGCAATATCGTTCACTCTATGACACCTATTGATCATGCACAAAAAATCAAAGTTGCTTTTCCTTGTCTTGATTTGTTCGATACAAATCAAGGCACAAGACTTTTCTTCCATGGTGGATCCCATGATAGGCACCGGAGGAGCAGGACATACGTATCCTGGCGCCACAGTTCCGTTCGGCATGGTTCAAGTATCTCCTGATACCCGGATAGATGGCAGCTGGGAGGGCTGTGGTGGTTACCACCATTCTGATTCGCTACTGTACGGTTTTTCTCATACTCACCTCAGTGGAACCGGCTGTCCGGACTATGGCGATGTGTTGCTGTTGCCCTTCTCCGGCAGTTCCGATGCGCCTTTGAAAAAGCATGCACGCTTCAGTCATGCCAATGAGTCCGCATCTCCGGGATATTATTCCGTTCATCTTGAAGACGACGATATCGATGTGCAATTGACTGCTGGGCTTCGTTCCGGATTCCATCTCTATGAATTCGCGGCAGGTAAAAGTGTACAGGTGCTTCTCGACCTTTTTCACCGTGACCAGCTTTTGGACGGTTCGATCAGGCAGGTTTCAACTACCTCGCTGGAGGGCTATCGCCGGTCCGAGGGTTGGGCAAAGAACCAGGAGCTGTATTACTGCATGGAATTCGACCGTCCTTTTACGATGCTTCCTGCAACCGGCGACTCCACCGGAAAGAAAAGAGTCGTATTGGTGTTCGAAGGATCTGCAAGGACAGTCCGTATAAAAGTGGGACTGTCGTCTGTAAGTGAGAAGAATGCATGGCTCAATTTGCGCAGTGATATGCCCGATTGGGATTTTGACAAAGTCCGAAACAGTGCTCGTGCTTCGTGGAACAAAGAGCTCTCTAAAATAAAGGTGAATGGAGCTACCGATGTGCAATCGAAGATCTTTTATACGGCTCTCTATCATTGCATGGTCGTGCCCAATACTTTCAGTGATGTGAATGGCGAGTATCGAGGTCGCGACGGAAAAATCCATAAGGCAGTGGGATATACGCACTACTCGGTTTTTTCGCTTTGGGATACGTTCCGTGCTTGGCATCCGCTGATGACATTGATAGACCGTAAGCGCACATCGGATTATATCAAGACGTTTTTGGCTCAATACAAGGAGGGAGGATTGTTGCCAGTATGGGAGTTATGGTCTAATGAAACGGAGTGCATGATCGGTTATCATTCCATTCCGGTGATTACGGATGCATGGATGAACGGCATACGTGATTTCGATGCGAACCTGGCTCTTGAGGCGATGCGTAAGAGTGCAGAATCGCGGCAGCGCTATGGATTGGGTAATTACGTCGATGGTGGTCGGCTCACGATGGATGACGAGCATGAATCCGTTTCCAAAACCCTCGAATATGCATACGATGATTGGTGTATTGCTCAGTTTGCAAAATCAATCGGTAATATGAAGGTGTATGAAACCTATATGAGGAGGTCTCAGTCTTGGAAAAATCTTTTCGATGAATCCACAGGATTCATTCGTCCTGTAAAAAACGGCGGATGGCTTTCTCCATTCGATCCCTATGAAGTGAACAACAATTTCACAGAAGCGAATGCGTGGCAATATACCTTCTTCGTTCCGCAGGACATTCCCGGTTTGCAGGCCATGCTTGGTGGCAAGGATGCTTTTGCTGAAAAACTTGACGATCTTTTTTCTGCCGACACGAAAACAACCGGTCGTGAGCAAGCCGATATTTCAGGACTTATAGGACAATATGCACATGGAAACGAGCCCAGTCACAACATGGCCTATCTGTACGACTACGCGGATCAGCCATGGAAGACGCAGGATAAGGTGCGTTCTATCATGGATGACTTTTACAAGCCGGCCCCTGATGGTCTTATTGGCAACGAAGACTGCGGACAAATGAGTGCCTGGTTCGTGTTGAGTTCCCTTGGCTTTTATCCGGTTACTCCAGGCGCTGGATACTTCGCCATAGGTACGCCACTTTTCCCTGAAGTGATAGTGAGCCTTGAGAGCGGCAAAAATCTCACCGTTCGCGCCGATGAAGTTTCTTCGAAGAACCGTTTTATCACTGCCATGACAGTTAATGGTAAAGTCCATGACGCTTCATTCCTGTCCGCTGAAATACTTCGAAGCGGCGCGACCATTGACTTCAGCATGAGCGACAAGTCCAACAAAGGCAGAGGACTGGCTACTTATCCTCACCCTACTGTCGATTCCAATCAGTGCATCATCCGCGTACCGATGTTGATCGCTTCCGGAAAGACATTCAATGACACATTGCTGCTCACCATTTCATCCGGTTCTGATTCCGTATTCTACACCTTGGACGGAACAATTCCCTCGATCAGTTCAAAAAAATATTCAGGCCCCGTTTTGTTGAATCAAACTTCCGAAGTACGTGCAGTTGCAGTCAGGAACGGTATGAAGAGCAGTGCTACATCAGGAAAATTCCATAAGCTTCCACATCCCGACTGGAAAATTTCGATCTCATCCGAATACACTCCCCAATATTCCGCTGGCGGTCCTGACGGAATCATCAATGGAGTACGTGGTGACAAGGAGTGGAGAAAAGGTGACTGGCAAGGGTATCAGGGGCAGGATTTTGAAGCAGTGATCGATATGGGTAGTGAAAAGGAAATCAAAAAATTCACCGCCGGTTTCCTTCAGGATACACGTGCTTGGATCATCATGCCCCAAGAGGCGGTGTTTCTTGTTTCAACGGATGGAAAGGACTTCAAAGAGATCGGAAGGGTCAGTCACTCGATAGATGCCCGTGATATGGAATCTCAGGTGCACGATCTTGTAAAAGAAGTTCCTCCGATCAAGGTGCGTTATGTGAAAGTAAGAGCGGTCAACTTTGGAGATCTTCCTCCATGGCATTTGGGTGCAGGTTATCCGGCTTATATCTTCATCGATGAAATCATGATCGACTGAAGACCGGTGATGCAACCTGATCAATAATTGTAATACTTGGAATCCCAGTTCAGGTTGCTGAATGTCTTGTCATAGGACAACCCGAACCATAGCGACATGCCCATAAAGCCGATGAAAAGGTGCAAACTGAACCACATGCGCAGATAAAATTCACTCTCCGGATTGAATACATGAAGTACGGAAGTGGGAATCAGAAAAGCACACGCAAAACAGACTGTCATCAAAGCGATGAAGTAATTCCTGAAAGACTGTAAGGGCCATCCCAGCAATCTGCGGTGCCATGAAAGGTCATTGCCCCATTTGTGTATGAGATAATACCTGCCGTCTGCCAACTCGGCGAACAATAAGGGGTCTTTGTTGATGTTCTGTAAATCGAAAAGATGATCAGGAGCTACGATCTTGAAGCCTTCGATACGCACCTGATACTTGTTCTCAAAAGATTTGATTTTTGAAATGGCTTCGTAGGGGTATTCGGATTTGAAATGCTTCGAATCCAGGAATCGGAGCCTGAAGCGTATGCATATCGAGCGGATCTGACGAAGCGTGAATACATTTTCCAGGTCTTCAGGAAATACGTCCACCCTAAAGCCATCTCCTCCATCCAGCCGGTCCATGACGTCAAGATCACGGCGTGCCGACGTTTCAAGTATTTCATGAACACTATCAATGATGGCAGACTGACGTTCGCGCTCGCGAATGAGTTCGGCTTCCAGGTTGATCCGTTTGAATAGCATGGCTGTTTGGTATTGAAGCTAATATAGCGATTAGACGTTTTGATAACATCCTGTTCAAGGAAATTGTTCCGTTGGAAAAGGGTCAAAAAAAAGGTGGAGCCTGAGCACCACCCTTTTTCTGTAAGAATCGGAGGATCAATAATCCATACCTCCACCCATTCCACCTGGCATAGCAGGCATTGCGGGCTTGTCTTCCTTGATGTCAGCAAGCACACACTCTGTGGTCAGGAGCATGCCGGCGATAGAGGCGGCATTTTCGAGCGCTACACGGGTCACCTTAGTAGGGTCGATGACGCCGGCTGCGTACAGATGCTCATACTTGTCTGAACGGGCATTGTAACCATAGTCTTCCTTGCCTTCGCGTACTTTTTGCACGACAATTGAACCTTCCATACCTGCGTTGGCTACGATCTGGCGCAAGGGCTCTTCCAAAGCGCGTTTTACGATGCCTACACCAGTGGTCTCATCTTCGTTTTCACCGATCAACTTGTCAAGTCCATTGATGGCACGGATATAAGCGACACCGCCACCAGGTACGATTCCCTCTTCAACAGCTGCACGGGTAGCGTGGAGTGCATCATCAACACGGTCTTTCTTTTCCTTCATTTCCACTTCGGTAGGAGCTCCTACATATAAAACCGCTACGCCACCGGCCAGCTTGGCCAAGCGTTCCTGCAACTTCTCACGGTCATAGTCGGATGTGGTGGTCTCGATCTGAGCTTTGATCTGATTCACGCGTGCAGTGATATCAGCCTTTTTGCCGGATCCGCCAACGATTGTGGTATTGTCCTTGTCAATCGTCACCTTCTCGGCTTTGCCAAGGTAGGAGAGGTCGGCATTTTCCAGTTTGAAGCCGCGTTCTTCGCTGATCAGCGTACCTCCGGTCAGGATTGCGATGTCTTCAAGCATGGCCTTACGGCGGTCGCCGAAGCCAGGAGCTTTAACGGCAGCTACTTTCAGTGAACCACGGATTTTGTTGACAACCAACGTGGCCAATGCTTCACCATCGATCTCCTCAGAGATGATCAAAAGAGGATTTCCGGTTTGCACCTGCTTTTCAAGAATCGGGAGAAGTTCCTTCATCGAGGAAATCTTCTTATCGTAAATCAGAATGTGGGGGCGATCGAGTACCGCTTCCATCTTGTCAGCATTGGTAACAAAGTATGGAGAGATGTATCCACGATCGAACTGCATGCCTTCTACAATCTCAACGGTGGTTTCAGTGCCTTTGGCTTCTTCAACCGTGATGACGCCTTCTTTCTTCACCTTTGCCATCGCATCGGAGATCAGTTTGCCTATTTCAGCATCGTTGTTCGCGGAAATGGTGGCTACCTGCTCGATTTTCTTGTTGTCGTCGCCCACCTTCTTGCTCATCTTATGAAGGCTCTCTACTACTTTTTCTACAGCCTTATCGATGCCTCGCTTCAGATCCATAGGATTCGCACCGGCAGCTACGTTTTTCAGGCCTGCGGTTACGATCGCCTGAGCAAGCACAGTTGCAGTAGTGGTGCCGTCGCCAGCTACATCAGCGGTCTTGGAAGCGACTTCCTTGACCATCTGGGCGCCCATGTTCTCGATAGCATCTTTCAGCTCGATCTCTTTTGCGACGGAAACACCGTCCTTGGTGATGGAAGGAGCTCCGAATTTCTTATCGATGATGACGTTACGGCCTTTTGGTCCGAGCGTAACTTTCACTGCGTTTGCCAATGCGTCAACGCCTTTCTTCAGTTTCTCGCGCGCGTCAACGTTGAATGTGATTTCTTTTGCCATTTTTCAGTTAGGTTTTTAGGGTTGATACTTGAATGTTGGAACTGGATCAGAGGACGGCGAAAATGT
>JBJSZR010000208.1:0-9390 GCA_046090385.1 Bacteroidota bacterium | reverse complement strand
TTCGCATTCAATGTGAATACAGACCTTTCCTATTTCAATCATATCATTCCATGTGGAATCAATGACAAATCCGTCACATCGTTACAGAAGGAACTTGGATATACTCCTGATATACATGAGGTCAAAATAATCCTTCGCAGTCATCTTGCGGATTTGTTCGGAATGGAACTGATTCCAGAAGAAGGTAAAAACAACCATGCTTAAAGACATACAACGGCCCGAGGTCGAAAACATAGTGCTTGCCGTAGTACGTGAGCCGGATCTTGAAACAGGCGATCAAGCTTGGAACGTTTATCTCGTGAATCTATATGAGGAAGATATCACAGGCGTAATCATCACCTCCAAGGGGTATGGAGAAATCAATGGAAAGGAAGTCAAGACCTCGGTACTTCGGCAGCTTTTCGAACGAGTAGGCGCTCTCGATTACGTGAAAGTGGAGCCCATCATGCCCGAATTGTTCGGCCTCAGCAACGAGTATTGGGTCAGTTTCTATATGGGCGACAAGATTTACGATAAGAAGTATGTTTTCCTTCCTGAAAGTATCCAGCAACACAATTTCACCATGATCCCATTCGTCAATCGACCAGGAGTCATGTTACGATAAGAACCATCATTCTTTGGCAGCATGAACCAT
The DNA here is from genome assembly GCA_046090385.1 of Bacteroidota bacterium. GTDB lineage: Bacteria > Bacteroidota > Bacteroidia > AKYH767-A > 2013-40CM-41-45 > Pollutiaquabacter. The sequence continues at coordinate 8,756 of JBJSZR010000208.1, read as the reverse complement.
CACGGCGAATATCTTTGCGCACAACAAACCGATGCTGGAAAATTTCGCACTTAATTCAATCCTTTTTCTGGATATAGAAACCGTTCCCCAGTATCCTGTTTACAGCGATGTTCCGGAGAGCTTTCGGGATTTATGGGCCAAGAAAGCGGCTCAACTTAAACACGACGGAGAATCGCCTGAAGAGCTTTACCATCGTGCCGGAATTTATGCGGAATTCGGGAAAATCATCTGCATATCATGCGGCATGTTCACGAATGAAGGAAAGTTCAGGATAAAAACTTTTCACGGTCATGATGAATATGAAGTACTTTCCATGTTCGCAGATCTTTGTGAAAAATCCTTTTCACGCCCCGAACGGTACTTATGTGCTCACAACGGCAAGGAGTTCGATTTCCCGTATCTCTCCAGAAGAATGCTTATCAATGGAATCCGGCTGCCACGCATTCTTGATACTGCTGGAAAGAAACCTTGGGAGGTAAGTCATCTGGACACCCTGGAGCTCTGGAAATTCGGCGACTATAAGTCATTCACCTCTCTTAATCTCCTCGCAGGTGTTTTTGGAATTCCTACACCGAAGGACGACATTGACGGCAGTAAGGTATGGGAGGTATATTGGGTGGAGAAAAATCTTCCCCGAATCGTAACATATTGTCAGAAGGATACTCTCACCGTTGCTCAACTTTTCCTAAGGTTTCGAGGTGAGCCCATATTGAGTCCCGACCAGATCGAAGTCGTATAAAGATGGGTTACATCGAACACCTTTCAGGCGATCCGGTCATGCGCAGACTTATCAGGGTGACCGGTCCTGTCCGGATCAAACGAACCCGAGGTGCTTGTCTATTCCTTTGCAGGTCTGTTGTATCGCAACAGATTTCAACACAGGTAGCACGAATTCTTGAGCAGCGGTTGATGTCCTTATTGCCCTCGAATGAATTTCAGCCTCTGCATCTGTTACAGGTACCCGAAAAAAGTCTCCGTGCCATCGGCTTGTCAGCCGTAAAGGCATCATATATCCATAATGTTGCGCGCTATTTCGAGGATTTGGCACTTGATGATCATATTCTTGACAAAATGGATGATGAATCTGTTATCGAGCTGTTGACTCAGGTGAAAGGAATCGGTCGTTGGACCGTAGAGATGTTGCTCATGTTCTCATTGGGAAGAAAGGATGTTTTTCCCCTGGACGATTATGGGATTCTTAAAAGCATGGAGCAGTATTTTTCGCTTACAGCAGCGTCAAAGAGCGAGATGAAGAAAAAAATCGAAAGCCTTTCCATTTCCTGGTCTCCATACAAGACGTATGCCGCACTTCATTTGTGGAAGGCCAGGGATCTTCAATAACCTCCTTTTTGCGAAATAGCGATATCTTTACTTCATGTCAAGGTTACTGACGGTCAATTGCATAAGGACTGTTTTCGGATCCGGAAAGGACGAACAGATAGCAGTACGTGATATCAGTTTTCATCTTGATCGTGGTGAAACCGTCGGAATAGTCGGGGAGTCAGGTTCAGGGAAATCGGTCACTTCACTTTCCATCATGCGACTGTTGACGAGTCCCGGGAAAACCGTATCGGGATCCATAGATTATCATGATGAGAGCGGAGGAGTCACGGATCTTCTTGGCCTGAAAGAGTCTGAAATTCGGAAACATCGTGGCAAGGATATCGCCATGATTTTCCAGGAGCCCATGACTTCCTTGAATCCGGTGTTGACGTGCGGTTACCAGGTTGCCGAGGCGCTCATGCTGCATTTGCGAATGTCAAAGAAGCAAGCTCGGGAAGCTACCATTCGCCTGTTTGAACGGGTAAGACTGCCGGAACCTGACAGGATTTATGATGCTTATCCGCACGAGATCAGTGGTGGACAGAAACAACGTGTCATGATTGCCATGGCAATCAGTTGTGATCCTTCGATTCTGATAGCAGATGAACCCACAACGGCACTTGATGTGACGGTACAGGCGACCATCCTCAAATTGTTGAAAGAGATCCAGCTCGAGCGAAAAATGGGAATGCTTTTCATCACACATGACCTGGGTGTCATTTCCGAAATCGCTGACCGTGTACTGGTCATGTACAAAGGTTCTATTGTAGAGGAAGGCCCCGTTAACCGTATTTTCTCCGATCCTGAGCATCCCTACACAAAAGGACTTTTGGCATGTCGTCCGCAGATGGATAAGCGGTTATATCGTCTTCCTGTCATTTCTGATTTCATGACACAGAAAGCTGACGGAAGTTTTTCGGAAATACCCGTCAAGGTGGAGGAAGTCATGGATAGAAATTCGATACAGCCAGATGACAGACGTTCTCAGTTGGAAAAAATCCGTACTGGTACACCGATTTTGGAAGTCCGTAATTTGAAGACATGGTTCCCCGTCCGTAAAGGACTTTTTTCCCGTGTGAAAGATCATGTGAAGGCGGTTGATGATGTAAGTTTCGATGTTTATCCCGGTGAAACACTTGGTCTGGTAGGTGAATCGGGATGCGGGAAATCCACACTCGGCCGATCCGTTTTGCGGCTTATCGAGCCTACTGCAGGAAAGGTTGTATTCCGCGGGAAAGATTTTGCAGCATTAAACGGTAAAGAACTTCGGAAAGAGCGCAAACACCTTCAAATAATTTTCCAGGACCCATACTCATCGCTCAATCCAAGGATGACTGTCGGGGATGCGATCATTGAGCCGATGAAGGTTCACAGATTACATCACGACCATAAAAATCGTCGTGAGAAAGTTTCCGAGTTGTTGATGCGTGTCGGTTTGAACGAAGACCATTATGACCGTTATCCGCATGAATTTTCCGGTGGCCAACGTCAGCGCATATGCATTGCACGCGCCTTGGCTTTAGAGCCGAGGTTCATCATTTGTGATGAATCGGTTTCTGCACTAGATGTCTCCGTGCAGGCGCAAGTACTTAATCTTCTCAACGAACTGAAACGGGATTTCGGTTTAACGTACATATTCATTTCACACGACCTGTCCGTTGTTAAATTCATGAGCGACAGGATGATCGTCATGAATAAGGGAAAGATAGAGGAGGAGGGTGATCCCGATGAAATCTATGCTTCTCCAAAGAGCGAGTACACCAGAAGATTGATTGAAGCGATACCTGGAATTTCCTTTTAGTGATTGAAGTCCCTCTTTTTCAAAAACGAATCTTCGAGACACATGTGGTGTGTATGTGGCTCCTATCTTGAGAAGATATTGTACTTAAGAATACAATAGATGGCTCTGAAGCCATCCTTCCAGCCTATTTTTTTGCCTTCTGCATAGGTACGGCCATAGTATGAAATTCCTACTTCGTAGATCCGGATACCGCGTATCCTGGAGATTTTTGCAGTCACCTCCGGTTCGAATCCGAAACGCTTCTCTTTCAGATGCAACCGCTTGATGATGTCAGACCGGAATAGTTTATAACAAGTTTCCATGTCAGTCAGATTCAGGTTGGTAAAAGCGTTGGATAGGAATGTCAGGAACTTATTGCCGGTAGAATGCCAGAAAAACAAGATTCGGTGCGGTCGTCCACCCATGAATCTTGATCCGTAAACCACATCGGCAAAACCATCCACGATCGGACGAAGCAAAAGATTGTATTCTTCCGGATCATATTCAAGATCGGCGTCCTGGATGACTACACAATCGCCGGAGGCCAGATCGATTCCTTTATGCAGGGCGGCACCTTTACCTTGGTTGAATGGCTGGTCGTAAATACGGATACCGGCTTCCGGGTATCTTTCAGCATACCGTCGGACGATTTCGGAAGTATTATCCTTGGAGCAGTCGTTTACGACGATTATCTCTTTCATGATACCCTCTATCAGGCTCACTTCCCGTACTTTGTCAAGAATACGGTGGATGGTTGCCGCTTCGTTGTACGCGGGTATTACGATAGACAGCTTTCGGACGGTCAGACTGGTCATAGGCCGGAAACGGATGGAATTCGAACTAGTTATGTACTTTTGCCAAAGTACGACGTAATATGAATACCAAAATCCTCCTATTCGCTATTTTCTCAACGGTTCTCTTTTCATGCGGATCCGATGAAAAGGTTCCTATGACATATGTAACCGATTTCGATTCGTTCTTCGGTTGGACAGACCACCCTGCACTCAGAAAGGGAAATGCACGTTCCGGAGAATGGTTCACCATTGCTGACCGCTCCAATCCGTATACGCTTTCTTTCCATGCGCGTAGCGGAGAAATCAGCCAGCGTCCTCTTAAAAAAGTGAATGTTAATTTTTGGGCGATGGTGACTTCTCTGCCTTGTCAGTCCAAGTTGGTCGTGAGTGCCGATGATACATCAGGATCTGTATTCTGGGAGGGTAAGCGTCTTGATTCGCTGGTTACCAAGAAAAACGAATGGGTGGAGGTGAAATATTCTTTCGATCTGCCTGTCGGTAAAATCGGACCCGATCATATGCTCAAAGCATACATATGGGCTTCGGACAAGCGCACGATCATGATCGATGACATGACAGTGGGTTTCGAGAACTGATCAGTCTATACGCATCTCCGGAATCTCTCCCTCGATTATAAGCTTTCCAGCAGTCGCTTTTCTGATATCATCTACGGATATTCCTGGCGCTCTTTCCAGCAATTTGAATCCTCCATCAGGGAGAATATCGAGGACAGCAAGTTCAGTGACGATTTTTTTCACGCAACGGGTTCCGGTGAGCGGTAGCGTACAAGACGGTAGCAATTTCGATTCACCCGCCTTATTCACATGTTGCATTGCAACGATGATGTTCCGGGCAGAAGCTACGAGGTCCATTGCTCCGCCCATTCCTTTCACCATCTTGCCCGGAATCTTCCAGTTGGCGATATCGCCGTTTTCGGAAACTTCCATGGCACCAAGAATGGTAAGATCCACTTTACCTGAGCGTATCATACCGAAACTCATCGCGGAATCGAAAAATGCTGAACCGGGTAGTGTAGTGATGGTTTGCTTACCTGCATTGATGAGATCGGGATCTTCTTCTCCTTCAAATGGAAAAGGACCGATTCCCAACAATCCGTTTTCGGATTGCAATACCACATTCATCCCTTCCGGGATATAGTTGGCCACCAGTGTTGGAATGCCAATGCCAAGGTTCACATAGTAACCGTCCTTTACTTCACGTGCTATGCGCTTTGCGATTCCGGTTTTATCGAGCATGATCGGGTGTAATTGATGGATGTTGATGGAATGCAGAAAACGGAATTACTTTTTGCGAACGGTACGTTGTTCGATCCGTTTTTCGTAAGCATTACCCTGGAAAATACGATGCACGAAAATCCCTGGAGTGTGGATATGATCCGGATCAAGACTGCCGGCAGGAACCAGTTCTTCCACTTCGGCGATGGTAATTTTTCCTGCCATTGCCATCAGCGGATTGAAGTTGCGCGCGGTCTCGTGAAACACAAGATTTCCGTGTACATCGCCACGCCATGCTTTTACGATTGCAAATGGCGCATCGAAAGCGTATTCAAGCAAATAATCTTTTCCATGGAAATTACGGACCTCCTTTCCTTCTGCAACTTCAGTTCCCACACCTGCAGGCGTATAAACCGCGGGCATCCCGTAACCTGCTGCGAGGCAACGGGTGGCAAGTGTGCCTTGAGGAATCAATTCCACTTCGAGTTCACCTGAGAGCATCTGACGTTCGAACTCAGCATTTTCTCCCACGTAGGAAGAGATCATTTTCTTGATCTGTTTGTTTTGAAGAAGCAAGCCAAGTCCGAAGTCATCGACTCCTGCGTTGTTGGAAATACATGTTAGATTTTTTATACCCTTACTCACTAGTGCAGCGATGCAGTTTTCAGGGATACCGCAAAGACCGAAGCCTCCGACCATGATGGTCATGCCGTCTTTTATTCCACGGATCGCTTCATCGGCGCCGGATACCGTCTTGTTCATGATGATGGCGTTCGAAATACTGTCGGTAAAGGTAATAAAAACAGATGGCCTCCTGTTTAGAAGTCCTTGTCCTCCGTATTAATCTCATCCTCGTTATCCTTGCGGTATTTCGCACAATCCAACTCTACCGCTAATCCACCGGAAGGATATTCAAAATCAGCAGTGGAAAGATTGATAGAGCTGTCAGCATATACTTTTTGCATGAAGAGTGCCCAGACAGGCAACGCCATACGGGCACCTTGACCGAGGTTGGTGGTTCGGAAGTGGATCGCCCGGTCTTCGCAACCTACCCACACACCGCCGGTAAGCTCGGGCGTTACTCCCATGAACCAGCCGTCGCTTTGGTTTTGCGTAGTGCCTGTTTTTCCTGCAATTGGCGCTGTCAATTTATACTTGCTGCGGATACTTGTACTCGTACCGAATTCAACCACACCTTTCATCAGGCTTGTCATGAGATAAGCTGTTTGCTCACTGATTGCTTCTACCTTTTTGGGTATGAATTCCTGGAGTACATTGCCGTTCTTGTCTTCGATGCGGGTGATATACTGAGGTTGAATGTAAACTCCTTTATTGGCAAATGTCGCATAACCACCTACCATTTCATAAACTGAAATATCAGAAGTTCCCAGACAAATGGATGGCAACACATCCATTTCGGATTCTATGCCCATCTTACGGCACATCTCTATCATCGCTTTTGGACCGAATTGCTTCATGAGATAGGCTGATATCGTATTCACAGATCCTGCGAGCGCCGCCTTGAGGGAAATCATATTGCCATAACCGCCCCCCGAATTGTCGGGCGACCAGTAATGTCCCGGAGACATTTCAAATGTGACCTTTACGTTGGGCACCTGACTGCAAGGAGAATAACCTTCTTGCATCGCAAGCGTGTAAAGGAAGGGCTTGATGGTGGATCCGACCTGACGCTTGCCGGTTTTTACGTGATCATATTTGAAAAAGCGGAAATCGTTGCCGCCTACCCATGATTTCACGTGACCTGTACTCGGTTCTATGGTCATGAATCCGCTTTGAAGTATCTTCTTATGGTAACGGATACTGTCCATCGGACTCATAAGGGTATCGATCGGACCGCTCCATGAAAAAACCTGCATCGGAATTTTCTGATTGAAAGCTGTTTCGATTTCACGTTGTGTCGCACCGGAAGATTTCATGGATATGTAACGGTCAGACCGTTTCATTCCTTCCGTCACAAGGCTTTCATGTTTATCGAGTGGATCACGGCCAGCCCAATGCTCATCGAAAATCTTTTGCAGTTCACTAAGGTGTTGACGCATCGCTTCCTCGGCATAACGCTGCATCCGGGAATCGATCGTCACATGGATCTTCAGTCCGTCTGTATAAAGATTATAAGGCTTCCCGGTCGCATTGTTCTTGTGTTCTTTGCACCACTGATTCAATTCTAAACGTAACACCTCACGGAAATACGTAGCAATTCCGAAGTTCTGGTCATCCAAAAGATAGTCCAGTTTTATAGGGAGCTTTTTTAGAGAGTCAAGGGCTGTTGGCGTGATGTATTCATATTTCTCCATCTGCGATAGCACGATATTACGGCGCAAGATGGCATTCTCCGGATTACGTGAAGGATTGAATTTTGTAGGAGCCTGTAGCATCCCGATCAAAACCGCAGCCTCTTGTATGCTCAGGGAATCAGGATTTTTGTTGAAATACGTCCGCGCTGCCGATTTTATGCCGAAAGCATTGCTGCTGAATTCTACAGTGTTGAGGTAAAGAGCAATGATTTCTTCCTTGGTATAGCGACGTTCCAGTTCGACAGCGATCACCCATTCCTGGAACTTCTGAACGACCCGTTCCAGTTTGTTTTTCGGTCTTTCATGAAAAAGATTTTTTGCCAACTGTTGCGTAATCGTACTTCCTCCGCCGGCTGTTCCAGCACCGATCACTGCGCGTACCAATCCACGTAAGTCGATTCCACTGTGTTCTTCGAAGCGGATGTCTTCCGTAGCACGAAGCGCCTGGACAAGAGCAGGCGCCAATTCATAGTAATGTATGTTCGTCCTGTTTTGGATGAAGTATTTGCCTAAAATCACTTGGTCGCTGGAGATGATTTCAGAAGCAAGCGCCGATTTCGGATTTTCCAGCTCTGCAAATGACGGAAGGTCTTCTCCAATCCATCCTTTGGCCGCCATCAAAATCACAATCAGGAAAAGCAGGAAGGGACAGAGAAAAATTATCCAGAAAATCTTAAGGTAGCTAGTGCCTTTTTTTGAGGCGGAACGAGGGGTCATGGGCCGGTGAAACGTACACCCAAAAGTAGGAATATTTTACCCGCTTACCGGGTTGAAAAAATGAATGGCCGTATATGACTGAACCATCCGGTGTGGATATCACTGTACGATGAACCGGCCTGACGAAACTATCTTGCCCTCCTTGGAAAGATACCGATAGAAATAGATACCGGCCGGCAGTCCGCTCGTATCGAAAACGACATTTTCACCGGACGCCTCCGATCGGAAAACCGGTTTGCCCTCAAGGGAAGTCGCTTCGAAATATGACCATTCTTCCGGTTTCCCTTCCAGTATGAAGCGGGCTATTCCGGTTACAGGATTGGGAACCACCCTTGCAGAAGTCAATGGTCGGTTTTCGTTTATCCAAAGCGGAATCTGCGTCACCAATGTGTTGAAGGTCGTGTTGGTCACAATAGCCGGATTCAGGTCGAAAACAATGTAAGCCGTATTATTCACAACAGTAAAGTCAGGCGTTGTCGATTTCGGACGGACGCGGTATCGTACAAAACCATTGCTGGCAGGTTCATTTACGTTGCTATCAGGTAGATAAATGTTTTTGAAAGAAAATCGTGCTTGACCTACACTGTCGAGA
>JBJSZR010000207.1:0-872 GCA_046090385.1 Bacteroidota bacterium | reverse complement strand
CGCGGTTGAGCGGTGCGATATGGTAAGCTTACCCGTATCTTTTTCATCAATCCGCAGTTTTCAACATTTTCCTAAGACAGGGATTTCTGCCTTAATTTTACTCACCAAACTTCATTAAACCACTTCAGTATGAAATTCTTCATCGATACAGCCAACCTATCTCAAATACGCGAAGCACAAGATCTTGGTGTTCTTGATGGAGTCACCACGAACCCTTCCCTGATGGCCAAAGAAGGTATTCAAGGAGAAGACCAAGTACTGAAGCATTATGTGGACATCTGTAACATCGTAAGTGGCGATGTGAGTGCGGAAGTACTGGCTACCGATTATGAAGGGATCATCGCTGAAGGGAACAGTCTTGCGGCGCTTCATCCTCAGATCGTCGTTAAGGTACCAATGATAAAAGACGGCATAAAAGCCATCCGATATTTCACAGACAAGGGGATCAAAACGAATTGCACACTGGTTTTTTCTTCGGGACAGGCTCTCTTGGCGGCAAAGGCCGGAGCAACGTATGTATCTCCTTTCCTCGGAAGATTGGATGATATTTCCTATGATGGTATGGAGCTCATCCATCAGATCGTGCACATCTACCGAAACTATGGTTTTTCCACACAAGTTCTTGCTGCTTCTATCCGAAACCCGTTGCATATCGTGAAATGTGCTGAAGCCGGTGCCGATGTCGCAACTTGTCCGCTTTCTGCCATACTCGACCTGCTTAAACATCCGTTGACTGATATCGGTCTGGCCAAATTCCTGGCCGATGCGAAAAAGTCTCGGGAAGCGGTCGCGAAGTGATTCACTGTTTTGCTTCTGAGGATATATCCGGATAATATCAATGACCGCCACCTTAAGAAAGCGGTCGAAACGTT
>JBJSZR010000206.1:0-2729 GCA_046090385.1 Bacteroidota bacterium | reverse complement strand
CTGTCCCTATCCTCCAAAACGAACCGACCGGAAATCACAGAACCTTCACCAACAACGAATCTGGATTTTCCTTGCGTAATACCGCGTATTTCCAAGTCGAAATTCTCGAGTCGGACAGTAGGATGTATGCTTATCATGTCTCCATACTTCGACTCCAATCGTTTTCTGACGGTATCCGAATCACTCTTAAGAGTAAGAAGTCTCTTTATGAATTGCAACATGCTTATTCTTTCGTCTTTTCACTTTTTCATGAAAAGATGATTTTCAATTTACGAATTATCCGCTCCTTGATTCCCGGGTAAAACTCTTTTCTAAGTTTTTTTTCCAACCGGTGTTGGATTGAAAGATCCGGTTCTGTTGAAGGGGGAAATTCCCAAGTTAGGACGATATTTTCTTGCTGAGCCCTCGACTTCCAGCCACTTCCTATCCAGTGTGTTCCACTACCATCCATGCCGATGTTCTCTGCCAATGTATTTCCAGGGTAAAGACAAAGTCCATTCCCGAGGAAAAAAGATGCGTACCAGCATACATCCCATGATTGGTTCTTTCCTTCCGACCTCTGCTTGAGCATTTCAAAATAAGGGTAAGAAGAATTCAAATCGAATGCGCGTTTTGAACCTGAATCAGTGATCTTTTTCAATTGACCATAGGCATCCGGATTGAATTTCAACCATGCCCGTTTCCAAGTACACCATCCCCAACACGATAGGGTAGGTAGAAAAAATGTCTGTGGTAGATTTTCTTCAGATCCGATCGGAAACATATAGCCTGATAATAACCAGACTTTTTCTTCCTGCTCATACTTATCCAAACCTTTATTACAGTAGCTCAAAAAATCAGGGAAAGTCAGTATGTCATCTTCAACAATAATTATACGGTCGCTTTTTTCAAGTACAAATCGAATCCCTTGAGTGATTGAATCAAAAAGTCCTTTGTTAATTGATGATTCATGGATATGTACGGTACCACACCAATTCTTCTCACGAATCAACTCACGGACTTCGTTGATCCGAACAATATCAGTTGCTGTCGCATCGGCTTTAGGCCCGTCTGAAAAGATATGAAGCACCGAATCCGACGCCAAAAAATTAGCAGAAAGCGCTTCAAGACATCGGCGTGTGTGTTCAGGTCGATTGTAAACGAATAGTGCTATCGGCGCTAGTCCCTTCATATTCATGTTCAATAAGCCCTGGACTCTGGAACTTCGGGGATCTTGAACCATAAAGCCAAATCGCCTCGATTCTTGTCAAGTAAGAAACCGGTATCATTATCCATGTAATTCCTGAAATAAATCGAATGAAAAATCGGTATCCTTGTAAGGTGCTTTTTCAATTTCCACCTTTGCGGTATATCAGTTCCCACGCTGGTCCTGTAAAGCTGTTCAAAGGAAGCGGTTGGTATCTGCTTGAACAAGTGATATTGGAAAGTATCAGCAAGATGCCCCTTCACCGACAGTTCCTTCAATTCTCTTGGCACATCCATTGAATCATTTGTCAAATATCCGATATAGGCCTTGCATCTGCCCATATAGAACTTGGATTGATCTGCTGTACGTTGCTCCGGATGCATGATCAGATGACTCCAAATTCCATCAACCCGCAAGGCGCCTTTTGCCGGATGGGGTTTCAAATTGATCATACGGACCCAAAAATCAGTGTCCGCCACCATGTCAACTTCCGGATTCAGTCCTCCGATTTCTTTTGCACGTGCGATTTTGAAGAAAGTCGATCCTTGGGCAAAATGGTCTTTTAGTCTGAATAGATCTTTGGAATCAACTATTCCCGGCTTACGCTTTACAGGTTCTATATCAATGAAATGATATCGGTTATCAACCATCCTGAACCCGGATGTAACAAGTGTCAATTCGGGTTCCTGAATGAAATAAGATATGACATCTGCGAATACATGTGCAGATGCATAGTAATCATCTGAGCTCTGGATTGCGCCAATAAGCCCTTTTGCTTTGACAAGACCTTTGTTGACACCGTCTGCAAATCCCTGGTCTTTTTCCCGGTAAAATCTTATTCGACTATCAATAGTGGAGTATTCAACGCATATCCGCTCGGTTTGATCGTTAGAGCAGGAATCCTGAATGATCAATTCCCAATTGGAATAGGTCTGATTCAACACGCTTAGAATCGTAGCTTCAATGTATTTACCTTGATTGTAGCTCGGAACTATGATTGAAATCAACGGTTGAACTAAGGTTGAATCGGTCATGATGATTTTATCACGATATAATACCCACTGAATTGGGAAAAGAAACAGATGCAATCTGTTCGACTGTCAAAAAACCGATGTATGGCTAGTCGGTTTCCCAATAAGGCAGGATGACCGTAGTCTTCGAAAATCATCATGCCTTTTTCTGAAAGTCTTTTTTCAAAAAGCTCTTCCATCAGGAAAAGTGTAGCGCGATAAGAATCACAATCAACATAAATCAAAGAAATCTTATCGAGTTCGACCGTAAACAAGGTTTGCGTGAAATCGCCTTTGATAAGTGTGGTGTTTTTACGGTTTTCGAACTTTGCTTTTACTTCTTCGAAATCTACTTGATGTGTTTTACTCCAAAAAGCATCCACTCCGGCACTCTCGTCGGGAAAATGTTCGAACATGTCGAACATGAACAGTTTCTTTTCGCTTTTTTCGGCTTCTATAAGTCTGGAAAGCAGATAACCACTGTGTCCCTTATAAGAACCGAATTCACAAATATCACCCGGAACATCTTTACG
>JBJSZR010000205.1:0-3272 GCA_046090385.1 Bacteroidota bacterium | reverse complement strand
ATTGGTAGCTCTTCTTCTTGAATCCGATGAAATAAAAAGGCTTCAACCACTATACAACCGTGCTCAACGCAGGACATTGTTCAACTATGGGGTATTGCTCGACGAAAAAACCGAATACTTCAGACTTAAACCTTCAAAAATAGGATTGAAGGACGAGCCGGTTGCTATTGCAGCTTCCATGGATGATGCAAGAAGTCTGCTGGAGCGACTGATGAAAAAACATGGACTCTGCCAGAAGCTTTGTGGCCTTTACCCTGTCGTGCATGCCTGTTTCCATTATTCTATCGGTCAATGCGACGGCGCTTGTGTCGGCAAAGTAGAGCCGAATGAATACAATGACAGGGTGAAAAAAGCCATCGAAGGACTTCAATACCAACATGAGAATTTCCTCATCATCGGAAAGGGCAGGAATCCTTCGGAGCGCACTGTGGTACAAATCGATGGTGGCAGATATGTCGGCTTCGGTTATGCGGATGAGAGCCTGGAAGGGGAAGGTCTTGAAGCGCTACTCGATATCATACAACCCAGGATAGATACACGCGATACGAAGAGGATTCTTCGACATTTCCTATCTGAGAACAAGGCCGGCAGAGTAATTCCCTACGGCAGGCAAAATTGACAGCAAACAAGATGAGTCATGCATATCGTTTGATCATGTTGATCAGTCTTTTAATTATCGACTACGATACTGTCAGTGCGCAATCTGTTTTCCCGATAAAACTGAATTCAATTTCCGGTGATCCCGTCGTGCTTACACCTCAAAAAGCTTTCCCATTTACGGTGTTCATATTCCTTCTTCCAGATTGCCCGGCTTGTCAATCATATACATTGACACTGAAAAAACTCTTTGAAAAATTCTCCCAGTCAGGAATACGATTCATAGGCGTATTCGCCGGGAAATACTCCAAGGAAAAGGAAATGAACGAGTTTGAAAGTGGATATCAACTGCCCTTTCCGCTTTACGTCGACAAGAACCATGATCTTATCAGAAAACTGGATGTGCATGTTTCTCCGGAAGTAGTGACAATCGATCAGTCCGGAACGGTTTCATACCGTGGACGGATCGATGACTGGATGTATGCGGTCGGTAAAAAGCGAACAGTGATCAGACACCACGATCTGGAAAATGCGCTACGATCGATTTCAGATGGAAAAAAACCTGATCCTGACAAAACAGTTCCGGTAGGATGCATCATCGAATGAAGTCTATCTTTGAATAATGGTTCGTTTCATTTCACTCCGAAAATGGATTTGGACACAAATGATCTTTTTTGTCGCTTGCGACAGCAAGGTGAACCATACCACTACTTTCAATGAGGATATCGCTCCCATCATTTTTAAAAACTGTACACCCTGCCATCATCCGGGTGCTGCAGGTCCATTCGATCTTCTCACCTATGAGGATGTAGTGACGCATGCTGCAAATGTACGTGTCACTATTATCAGTAAATACATGCCACCATGGCCTGCAGACCCGAATTACCGGCATTTTGCAGGAGAAAAAGTGCTGAGCGAGTCTGCAATCCGGCTTATTTGCGAATGGATGGATAACGGCATGCCAGAAGGTGATGATAAAAAGAAGCCAGAAGCCGCAGATTTCCATTCCAGCATGATAGGAAAGCCAGACCTTACGCTCCGGCTTTCAGAAATGATCAGAATACCGGGGGACAACAAAGACAGATTCCTGATGATGAAAGTGCCGATTGAATTGGAGAAAGACACCTTCGTTCGGCTGATAGAAATAGTACCTGATAACCGGAAACTGGTGCATCATATCAACGGACACCTGATCCGTTATGAAGAGAAAAAAAAGAAAGACCTCGGAAAAGGCAGTCCATTCGTCGATACTGAGTTGCACGACAAGTCTGAAGCTTATCAGCTTCTCGGACTACCCAACGATGACGGCACTTATCCTGTTCTTACACCCTCGGTCACGAATTATCTTCCAGGAGTCGAACCCGCCACCTATCCTGAGGGGATCGGAGGATACAGACTTTCTAAAAAAAGCGTACTGTTGCTTGACATCATACATTACGGACCATCACCTATCGACACGACGGATCGCACAACCTTCAACCTCTTTTATCAGCCGGTAGCACCTAAACGACCCACCAAAGAATTCATCCTCGGCACAAGCGGTATATCACCAATCGTACCTCCGCTCGTCGTTCAAGCGGGAAAGAAACAATCGTTCAGAACACAATACGTCATACCTGAAGACATCTCCTTGTTGACCATCAACCCACATATGCATTTATTAGGGAGTTCTTTCAAAGCTTATGCGCTAGCAAAAGCAGGAGACACCATTCCTTTGATCAACATTCCGCGCTGGGACTTCAGATGGCAGTATTTTTATACGTTCGAAAAAATCATTCATCTACCTCAAGGAACTACGATCGTGGCCGAGGGAATATTCGATAACACAGAAAATAATCCATTGAACCCCTTCAATCCTCCCAAAACGATTTCAGAGCGTGAAGGCAGCATGCGCACCACAGATGAGATGTTCCAGTTGATTTGCACGTATCTTCCCTATAGAAAGGGCGATGAAAACATTTCTCTTAAACGTTGAATGGATGAACAGCCGATTCAAAATCATTTCACCCGTCTCTGAAAGCGAATTCGAAACTTATTACCGGATTCGATTTGAAGTGCTTCGAAAACCATGGGGGCAAAATTTCGATTCCACATCAGATGAAACAGATGAAACTTCATACCATTTACTCGTATTGGATGAATTCGGCGACGGTGTTGCAGCAGGAAGGATTCAATTCAATTCAGAAATCGAGGCTCAGATCCGATCGATGGCAGTGATGCCTCAAGTAAGAGGTTGCGGAATCGGCAGCCTCTTGATAAAGGAACTGGAAAAAGTGGCACGGGAGAAGGGAATGAAACAAATGGTTCTGGACTCCCGTGAAGGTGCTGTGGAATTCTACCTTCTTCATGGCTATGAAATCACCGGCGACTCTTATCTGCTGTTCGGAGTCATTCCTCACAAGGCTATGAAAAAGACCCTTTGAAAACTTATTGTAAGACCGCTGAAACAACAGGTTTCAGTCGATAAACACCGTTTCCTTGTTGAAGGACGGAGCGATCAGCATCGAAATCCAAAAGGATGTCATAAGTCGTATTGGGTTGGAGCGTGTCGTGTAAATTGCATTTAAGACCAGTGATATCCTGACTACTTAAATCAAGCGGGTAGCTGCTGCCACCAACTACCACCGTATTCGAATCGCCCAGAATCAAACGCACCTGACTGATCAATCCTGACG
>JBJSZR010000204.1:0-3716 GCA_046090385.1 Bacteroidota bacterium | reverse complement strand
ATCCGTAAACCTTTATGATACCGGTAATGTCACCACGGCCATTGGGAGTTGTTTTGGAAGCGAAGCTAGAATAGCTGCTGGTGTAAACGACCAATTCTTCGTTGCCGCAATCTTTCAGTGTACGGTTATAGTCGCCAGGTGCCGCCCAAACAATTCCCATATCCGATGCCTGGAACTCCACACCCTGAATGTTGACGATCTTCTGGATGTAGTCGTCGATGTTGGCATTTAGTGTGGCCAGCGTGGTTGTGACGGTTGGAAGCGGAAGGCCCCATTTGCCTGGTATCAGGTATTGTGAAACAAGCCCTCCGGGCATCCTGCCGATCTCACCGGCATTGGGCACGCCGATTTCCACAGTGCCGTATTGGTCTTTCGCTACATAAAGGTCTTTACACTTCACGAATACCCTGCGACCGATAGGATAGTTGGAATTGTAATTGGAAAGATCGAGCAGGATGCTAAGACCTGCGGTCGAATCCTGAATCACCATCTCCTTATAGAAATTTCCTGACTCATCATCGGCTGTGATGACACCAGCGATGATCATGGAATCGGGAAGTTTCACCGGTACGGAAGATGTGGCCAGAGCTCTGACCTGTGCGAGTGTGTGGGTCACTGTCAATGCGGGATCGATATTCGCTGTTACGGGCTCATCATAATCTTCCTTCACGCAGGAAGATAAGTTTACGGTAATGACGCTTACCAGCAGGACCGTCAGAAGGCTTTTGAGTTGCTTTTTCATCGTATGTAGGTTGTTTTGTTTTTCAGAACAGATCAATTCATGCGTAGTACGATGTTCAGGAAGAACGTCGTGCCGAAGGCATAAGAATATTTTGGCGGGAACTTCATGGGGTTATTATCGGTATAGTCGAAGCGGAGTTGTTCAAACGCATTTGCAATCAGATCGGTGTTATTGAGGATATTGTTAAGCCCCAGGTTGAAGTTCAGATAGGTCGGGCGTTTGAAGTTTTTGAATTTGTTGTTTACCCGCCAGGAATATCCAAAGGAAGCATCAAGGGTGACCTGCCCATCATGGCGTTCCTGTGAGAGGATGTCCACCCATTTTTCAGTACCTGCGTCGACTAGATCCAGCGCTTCGAGTGTACGGCGTGCTGGATTCACATCCGTATAGATGTGACTGAAATAATTCAGGTTCAGGTTGGCGAACCAGAACTTCGGGGAACGATAATTCAATCCTATGGTGATAGCTTGCTGTGGACCGCTGGCAACGCGGATGTTTTTCATATAAATCGTTTCACCTGAGATGAGAATCGTGTCCTTGTTATCCTGGGTTGCTGTGCCTAACGGGCGGGAGTTATAAATGAATTCACCCAGTGAAGCGACAAAGATCGCACTCAAGCCACGGCCCAGGTTGGCATCGGCACCTATTTCGAGACCGATATGCCGTTTATCGATTCCTGTCAAGGTATAATTCACGAAACTATTGAATTCTTCGTGCCAGAATCGACGAGTGTCGGTGCCGTTTTTGAATTGAGTGTAATAGCCCATCACTTTGGCTTTGAAGCGCGGTGCTTTTAGCTGGTAGCCGCCTTCAATGGAATAAATTGATTCCACCGTCAATCCATTCACCAATAGGTTCCTCGTGTTTGGAGATACGAATGCGTTCTCGAAGTAGGGTGCACGTGTCTGGTAAGAGCCGTTGACAAGGAAATAATTTCGTCCGTTGTACTTGTATGTCGCACCACCTTTGATTCCTTGAGTGGTGAATCCTTTTTTCACGGAACGTCCATAGGAGTCGTTGATGAATATTCCGTTCCTTACCCGGCCATCACGCTGGAAGGTGGTGGTTCCGAGATTCACTGCTACGAAATAATCGAAGCGGTCATATTTGAAAACACCCTGTGCCCAGGCATTGGTGCGGGAGATGTAAGAAGAGTAATTGTAGCCGTATTTATCACCTACACGCACGATCCTGTTAGGGTTGTTCAAATCGTTTTGAACCAAGGTGCTGTCGCCTGTGTTGTTCAGATCTCCGAACTGGTTCAAGTCAACATAGAAGTCGGCTCCTAAAAGATCGTTTACAACACGGTAGAAATCGGAGCGTTGATATTGATAAGACAAGCCGCCGTTGATGGTTACATGGTCGTTGACGATATTGGAATAAACCGAGTTGAAGAAGTAGCGTGTGTTATCGATGACACGGTCGCTGAGGATATACTTGGCCCATTTTCCGGTAACTCCGTTGAATACAGTGTCGTTGAGAAAATTCGCTTCGTACAGCCTGTCCCATTGTATCTGACGGGCGGCTTCGCCACTCATCAGATTCTGGCGGATCTGGTCTGAATAGAAGGAGTAAGATGCACTGTCTTCGCCACGGAATGGATCATAGCTGGGGAGGTTCCGGTAATAATCAGGACGGGGATCCGATGCTTCGTACCAGTCCAGACCGGATACCCTATATGAACCGTTGTTGGTGCCAACAGAGGTGCGCAGGCTGGAGTTGTCATCGATCTTCCAATCGTGTTCAAGAATGATCACCGGATTTATGCTTCGTGCCACGGATGAATTCCTAACCTGTCCGCCTTGAAAGCCCCACAATGGATTGTAATAATTCGATCCAGCCAGGTCATACATTTCCTGAATGGCCGGAGCAGTACGGCCATTGTTTGTGAATGAGCCGAAACCGGTAAGGGACAGCGAGTGATTCAGATTGATCTGTTTCTCAACAGAGCCGAAAAGCGAATTACCGTCGTAAAAAGTGCCACGAACAAAACCTTCATCAGCCCAGCGACGAGAATAAGATAAGGCAACAGACCAGCCATTTTCCATGACACCCGATCCCCAGGTTACCATGAAACGGTTATCGTATGTGCGGTTGGATGCAGAATAGGTAACCTGCAACTGACGACGTTGTTTGGATGCACGACTGTCGATATAATAAGCGCCACCTGCTCCACCATAGGAGAAGCTGCTTGGTGCCATTCCGATGGAATTCTCCCTGTTTCTGACCACATCATTCAGTCCGCTCCATGTGTTGAAGAGTGTGCGTCCGTTAGAGAGGTCGGTAAGAGGCAGACCGTTCATCAAGGTGATGAAGTTATCATCGTCATAACCGCGTATGCGGAAACGAGCAATACTGAAATTGAATATGGAAGCTGAGACAAACGGATCACGCGCTGATGTAAGGATACTGGCGACGGCATTGCTTCCGTTGTCACGCAGGTCGTCTTCACCGAGTGTTACTGTAGGAAGGTTGTCAGCTGATACAATCGGATTGTCTGAACCGATGCCACTCAACACTACCTGGACTGTCTGATCCTGATCGGTGTGGTGTACCGTTTCAGAGTAGGCCGGAAAATCGGGTCTCTTGATCTTCAATTCATAATCACCAGCAGGTACATTATCGAAGCGGAAAGCACCGAGCGAATCGGTAGTAACGGACACATTGGTCTGTACGATTGTAACCATTGCACCTGCAACACTGGCACCTGACTCATCACGTATGATGCCTCCGAGAGCGCTCTGTTGTGCGAGGACTTGAGAAAATGGAAACAGCAAAAAGACTGCTGTCAGGCGGAGAAGTAGTTTCATGGTATGTTGGTTTCCTTCTGAAAGGGTCGCAAATCTAAACCAAAAATACCAACCAATTTGTCATTTTACGACCATTCGATATTAGAAAAAGGTTAAAAACGAGCTGATTTCGAATTTCTACCCGATAAGGGTGCTGGATATTCCACCACTTCGGAATTTTCTAT
>JBJSZR010000203.1:0-653 GCA_046090385.1 Bacteroidota bacterium | reverse complement strand
CATCGCTTTCGCCCTCATTGGTATCGAGCTCTCCCATGTCACTAACATCTTCGGCAGTAGCGACAACTTCTTCTCCACCTTCTGCTTCGACCTCGTCATCCACATCCTCATCATCCAGAATGATATCCGGATCGAAATCTTCAGGTACGGGAAGCGGTCCATTAGCCATTGAGGGGTATTGTTTAGGAGCTTCTCCTGTTACCTTGATGCAACGAGGGTAAACCGCAGCCAATTCTTCAGCCGGTAGTATCTTGATCATTTCTATCCTGAACGACCATTGTTTTTCCGGATCGAATATGTAATAGATTTTTTGATGAGGATCGATTATGGTGTCGCACAGCCTCGACTTTTTCAGAGGAGTGACAACACCGACTTCTGTTTCTTTCAATTCACGGTTCGAAAATTCTTTTCCTTTGGTCCAATGGTCGTCGCTCAAATAGAACGAGGCCGTTTTAGCACCATCGAAACCGATGGAACTATGGATGGCGTGATGTAGTTCTTCGAAAGTCTGTATTGACTTTATTTCGATATCGCGTGACACATCATCGTGGTCTTCGAAAGTGACTCTGAAGCGATAGACAGCCATGTTTTTTTAATGTTTACCTTCAAATGTAAGAATAAAATATGAACGATTTCCTCAGAGTTGGTTGCGG
>JBJSZR010000202.1:0-6047 GCA_046090385.1 Bacteroidota bacterium | reverse complement strand
GAATATTCCTTGACACCTTCAACTGTACGTTCGAATTTAGGCTTGTCCTTTGAAAAAGCCGATAAACCCAACAGCACTGAAAGTATGCCACAAGCGATTGATTTTTTGAAGTTCATTTGATTGTTTTTTAAAAAATGAGTGATAATTACTAATTCACTTTGATTGGAGTCAAAAGTAAAACTGAATAGGCAAATGTGGATATGTTATCCAAAAAAATCGGATGAAATGTAATGAGCAATCAGTCTCAATCTGCCGTGAAATTGAAAACCGATTGCATCTGAACCCATTTTTCACCGGGTGTAGCTGTCGGTAATGCTTTTTGGTACTTCCACATGAGTGCTTCCCACTCCTGAACAATAGGATCAGCAGAATCGGTTTCACGTTTAGCGGCGAGATCGAAATCATCGCAAGCATCCATAACCATGAAGAGTCGATTGGAGACTCTATAGATTTGCATGGATTTTATTCCGGAGTCCCTGAGCGATTGAAGTATTTCAGGCCAAACCGCTTTATGATGAGTCTCGTACTCTGAAATAGCCTCGGGATCATCGAAAAGGTCCAATGCGAAACAATACCTCTTCATGGTTTTGAGAGTTGACGTGAATAAAAACCGAAATAAGAAACTGCCACGAAGCAGACTAATGGGACTGAATACGCGATCGGCGTAGACCATTCATCGGCAATATACCCCATAAGGAATGGAATCAAAGCACCACCTACGATAGACATCACCAATAAAGAAGACCCTGCTTTTCTGTGCTTGCCAAGATCACGGATTCCAAGCGAAAAAATCGTAGGGAACATGATCGACTCGAAAAAAAATACAGCCATCAATGCCACCAAAGCAGGCATACCTTCCGCATAAATGCAGAATGCACAAAGCAAGATATTGATGGCACCATATGACAATAACAACATTCCTGCATCAGTGAACTTCAACAGGAAGGATCCGGTGAATCTGCCCAAGGTGAACAGCAGCATTGCGCCTGAAAGATAAGAGGCCGCATGTCCGTTACTCAACCCGCTGACAACTTCGGTGGCATAGTTGATGAAGTAAGCAGCCACTCCCACTTGAGCCGCAACATAACAGGCCTGAGCGATCACGGAAATCCTGAACCGGTTGTCATTGATAAGAAACCAGTAGGACTCCTTGAAATCCGACTGTTCGCTTTCCTCGGCAGGCTCAGGCAATTCGGCACGACGAAAAAGAAAAGCGACTGTGATCACTGCAGTGGCAATCATCAGATAAACCGAAAGCAAACTGTCATTACCCTCAGCACCTGTTTTGCCCAAGAATAGGATTCCAAGCAATGGACCTACGATGGATCCGACTCCATTGAAACTCTGTGCCAGGTTGAGTCGGAAGGTCCCGCTTTCGGGAGGGCCTAAAACCGTCATCAAGGGATTAGCCGCGGTTTCAAGAAACGCCAGACCACAAGCCAGAACGAATAATGCTGCAAGAAACGGCACGAAACCACCGATAGCCACTGCAGGAAAAAAAGCAAGGGCTCCCAGGGCAAATAACAATAAACCGACAAGTACGCCCAATGAATATCCTCTCCTGCTCATGAGGCGGGCAGCAGGGATCGCCATAATAAAATAAGCACCGAAATATGCGAATTGCAAGAAAGACGACTCCGATTTAGAAAGATGGAGTGTCTCCTGAAAATGCTTGTTAAGTACATCCAAGAGTCCGTAGGAAAGTCCCCACAAGAAGAAAAGAGATCCCACCAATAAAACCTGCAGGTAATTACGTTTAGCGGGTGTACTCATATCCAACTTCTTCTTCTGATTCTTATCCGAATCGCGTTTTCAGGAGGCTTATTTGCAAGCAATATGATATAACCGCCTCCGCCTGCTCCGGATAACTTGTATCCAGATGCCGTTGCAGTTGACTCACGGATGAATTGCAGGATCTTTTCATCCGCCATTTTTGGGAACATAGCCAATTGAGCTTCAAAAGATCCGGTAAGATGTCGCCCTGCTGCTTCCAAGTCTTTACGGTGGATGGCATCCCAACACTTATCAGCATGTTGCGCAAGTGATTTTGCCTTCCCATCATCAATACGGGTTTCAGACAGCACCTTGTACTCATTGCCTCTTGGACCGATAGCCAGCAGACTCAAATGATCCTCCAACCAGGAAAGAATATCTTCCTGATGAGTAGAGGTTATTTCAGCAGGCCAGTACGATCCATCATAATGGAGTCTGTTTAAACCCGGAAGACAGATACCCAAGGAATCCTGAGACCCGCTAACCTCTAAAGTACCGGGAGGATTTTCACAACTGAAAAGGATACGGGCGGTCTGCTCAGGGTCGCTCTCAGGAAGTGCTGTCTTCCAAAGTTCGATGGCCTTATTGCGTGAACTGCTTGCCATTCCGCTTCGGTGATTGAATTCGACCGTGGGCTCAAGGCTTATGGTTACGACCGGACCAGGGGAATATCTGGATACAAAAGGTTGGTCAAGCCATCCTCCTGCCAAATCGATCCGGAAAGGAATAGTGCTCACCGTTCTCAAAGCCGTAGTTGACCTGACAGGTAATCCTTCAGTTGGAATTCTCCGTAGCACTTTATAGTCCACGCCAAGTTCGCGACATAGCTCTTCTTTATGCGGAGTATGGCCGTCTTCGTTCACTACGAACACATCCGGTCTTATTTCACGTAGCTCCTCCATAAAATCCAATAAGCCACTGCCAGTATTGATCCTGCAAGACTTGACGCATCTCAACGCTTCGACCATATAGCGACGTTCCTGTTCACTGTTTATAGGCGGACGACCTTTCAACTGAGAAACGGTACGGTCCGAACCGATGCAAACGAACAGATCGCCGAACGATGCGGCTTCCTGCAAAAAAGCGACATGACCACTGTGCAGAAGGTCGAAACAACCGGAAACAACGACTTTTTTCTCCATGTGTCTGGGGTGGCAATTTAGAAAAAATGGATTTGGCGATTGATACGCATTTATTTACCAACATCTGAGGACGGGCGACCCATTCATCGTATATTACATTTGCAGTGTCAATTGTGACACAATCAAACTTCAAAAACAAAAAGAAATGAGTGGAGTGAACAAAGTGATTCTGGTCGGAAATGTCGGAAAAGACCCGGAAGTAAAGTACCTGGAAGGCGGAGTGGCTGTGGCTAAATTCCCCCTGGCAACGAGTGAGTCGTACAAAAACAAAGAAGGTCAGAAAGTCGAACAGACAGAATGGCACAATGTCGTATTATGGCGCGGGCTTGCCGAAGTCGCCGAGAAATACGTCCGTAAAGGCAAACAACTCTATATCGAAGGGAAGATCCGTACACGGTCTTATGAAGAAAACAACGTGAAAAAATATTTCACCGAAATAATCGCAGACTCGATGACACTTTTGGGCGATCCGCGCGGTTCACAAAATACTTCAGCAGGTTCAGACGCTACGATGTCCGTTGTGGGCACTGAAACCTCTGCCGATCTTCCATTCTGATTGACAAGCACTTATGGGAAGTGCGAAGTTTTATAACTTTGCACTTCCCGTTTTATTCAATCCCTTGGACCCTGGCCCCGCGCTTTTTAATACAGCCTCTGCTTTTGAGCTGCTCTCGGTGATCAAACCGGGATTCGGACTGACCACCGGATTCCTGGTTCAAGGTCTTGTTCTGCTGGGATTACTCTTCTTTTCAGGGTTCATATCCGGATCAGAGACTGCCTTCTTTGCGATCACTCCTGCCCAATTGCTTTCGCTCAAGGATTCAAAACACACACCGCATCGTGTAGTGTATAATCTGTTGACTGCACCCAAGCGCCTGATTGCAACCCACCTCATAGCCATCAACTTCGTGAATATCGCCATCGTTGTGGTCTCATCGGTGATGATCGAGGATTCGCTTGACTTTGCTGATAACGATGTGCTACGATTCCTCGTGCAAGTCGTTGCAGTTACTTTCGTCATATTGCTTTTCTGTGAAGTCATGCCGAAGGTTTATGCGACCCATAACGCTGTAAAATTCGCGACAACCAGCGCTTATGCCGTTTTTCTTATCGATAAGCTTTTCAGACCATTCACTTGGTTATTGGTCACGTCCACATCCTTAGTCGATAAACGTATCGCCAGCAATACATACGAAGTATCCGTTGACCAGCTTACACATGCAATAGATATCACATCCGACAATACCACACCGGAGGAGGAGAAAAAAATCCTCAAAGGAATAGCACGCTTTGGTAATATCGATGTGAAACAGATCATGAAGCCTCGAATGGATGTTATCGCATTCGAAAAAGAAGCTTCATTCAGTGAAATACTTCCCGCTATACTGGAGAACAGGTACTCCAGAATTCCCGTCTACGAAGAGACCTTCGACCAGGTAAGCGGGATCCTGTACATCAAGGATCTTTTACCGCATCTGGACAGTGCGGATGGAACAAGCTCTTACGATTGGACGGAACTCTTACGACCGGCCTATTTTGTCCCTGAAAGTAAAAAAATCAATGACCTCTTGCAGGAATTCCAAGAGAAAAAAATGCATCTCGCTATCGTCATCGATGAGTACGGCGGCACATCAGGCATCGTAACACTTGAGGATATACTGGAAGAAATCGTCGGAGAAATAAACGATGAATTCGATGACGAAGAGCTCTTCTACTCACGATTGGATGATCGGACCGTGGTATTCGAGGGTAAAACATTGATCAATGATGTCTGTCGTGTCATGGAGGCAGAGCGCAAACTGTTCGATATCGGAAAAGAAGAAGTCGATACGCTGGCAGGACTCCTGCTGGAACTCAAGGGCAGTATTCCGAGCCTGAACGAAGTGATCATATACAAGGATATCTCATTCACCGTGGAATCAGCCGACAAGCGAAGAATAAAACGCGTCAAAGTGACGTTACCTGAAAACAAATCATGACTATGAAGTTTTCTGTAATCGGTTTTTTCGGGATTACCATTATCCTTTTACTTATGGCGGGTTGCGAAGAAGCCTATGCTCCCAAGCCCAGAGGATATTTCAGAATCACACTTCCCGTTCATGATTACTCTGCCTACGAACCAGAGCGCTGTCCTTGCATTATGGACATATCAAAAGCCGCAGTTATCACACCAGACTCAGGCTCATCGAACAGCGAATACTGGTTCAACATCGATTATCCTCGTTACAAGGCGACTATCTACATGAGTTACCGGCCGGTGAATTCCGATATCGAACGACTCACTGAAGACTGTCGGCAATTGGCGATGAAACACGTTGCAAAAGCATCTGCTATCGATGAAAAGGAATTCGTGGACGAGAGCAAGAAGGTTTACGGACTTTTTTACGACTTGAAAGGCAACTCCGCTTCGCCAGTCCAATTCTGGGTTACCGACAGCACTTCGAACTTCTTACGTGGGTCTCTTTATTTTTACGCGGTACCGAATGCGGATTCAATTGCTCCGGTACTCCAGTTCATCCGTGAAGACCTCCGCCACATGGTAGAATCGTTGCGTTGGAAAAAGAATTGAAAACCCTTTTCAGTTTTCGGCAATCCTGAATCTGTGTATTGAAAGCAAAACTGCAGAAAACAGGAAGAACGCACTGATTTGATGCAGGGACGAAAGAATGATCGGTGCCTGGTAAAGTATGGTCAGTATTCCCAGTGATACCTGGAAAAGCAATGTGATAGCCAAGAAATCAACAGAAGATTTTTGACCTCTGTCAGCATTAGAATTCCGCACTTTTAAGTAAATCACCGCTACCAAGAATGTGATAGTAAAGGCAAAAAACCGGTGCAAGAACTGAACCGTTACAGGATTACTGGAAATATTGCCAGCCCCGAAAACCTGAAGCCACATGTTTTCAGGAATAAACTGTCCGTTCATCAGTGGAAAGGTATTGAACATCTTTCCGGCATGCAGTCCAGCCACAAAAGCACCATACACCAACTGCACTACCACGACTGCAAGTAACACCTTGAGCCACGTATTCACCCTCCGGTCCTGAAAAACGGAAGGTTTTTTGGGGTGGTTCATGGTGAAGAGCGGGCTTTCAGAACGAACAAGTGTCAGTCACATTCGGCTGGCAATAC
>JBJSZR010000201.1:0-1512 GCA_046090385.1 Bacteroidota bacterium | reverse complement strand
CTGCTGTGATCGCCTTCTTGCCACCGGGGTTAACCGATGCGCTCATGTTGATCTTATAGGGCGATTTGTTTTTGCTGAAGCGCACATCGCGATGGATCCGGAACATGCATTTCTCTGCTGTAAGCCCCAGCACCGAAGCATCGGACTTGCAGATTCCTTCGATGAATTCACCGGTAAGTCGCTTCATTTCAATCTTGGCGACCTCGTACTCATCCCGATGATCTTCCATCCACTCACGGCGGTTGTTTTTCTTGAGTTTCGACAGGAATCGTAGGGTCTCTTTCATGGTTTGAATTTAACGGGAAATCCGAGGTTTACAGGTGACAACAGGATTCTTACCTTTAGTCTCCAGAAAACGTCTGCCATGCATCCATTGTTCCGGTTACGATTCGTTTTTTTCCTTTTTGTCACTCCGGTGCTTTCATCCGGACAAGCACAACAGCTTTTTCAGCGTACCGATCCGCTTACATACATTATCCGGCTCGGCTCCGAGAAGCCCGGTAATACGGATGCATCGCGAATCATCCGGATGTTAGCGGAGGCTGACGGACAAGCATCCTCTACCTTCCAATATGTCCTATCCTGGAATCAGTCGTTAAAGGCACTCCGTTCGGCATCCAATAGGATCACACTGCAGGTGCAGCATACGGGTGTCCGAGTCAACGGTCCCATAAAAATCCGTGGCTTTGATGTCGCGCCTGTCCTGATGCCATCTTGGGTAGATTTCAGCTATCAATTCCGTCCGCAGAACAGTGCAGTGCCAACTGTTTACAATGCACTTCGCAAAATCGTGTCGGGTACAGCTGAAAACACCGAGAACACGCTTACTGATTCCACGACTACCGGATGTTCCATGTCGGTAACTTCCTGCTACTTCGTTTACAATGAGAGTGCAGTCAGAAAAATCAAGGATCGGGTGGATCTCATCAAGGAATATTATGGGAATGAAATCCTGCTTGATCAGGCTTACAGCAAAGTCATGCAGGTGAACCCGCAGGATGCCTGGCAGCTGGAGATGCAGAATATCATGTTGTTGGATGTCGAGCGCTATCTGCACGACCTCAAGCAACGGGATTTCGACAGTGAATTAGAGCTGGTGGTATATGATCCCATCGGCATGCGCACAAAAGTGACCCGCATCGAACAGGAGGCAACGGCCCGACGCGTCGCACTAAATCAGACCAAAGCCAACCAGTTCCTCTTTTTCTATAACATGGGACTCGACTTCAAAACACGTGGGCGCTACCAGCAGGCCTATGACTCCTTCATGCGTTCCATTCAGGAAAATCCGCTGTTTGCACCGTCGCTGTACCAATTGTCGATGATGGATTTCGAAGAGGGTCGATATGTGGAATCGGAATGCCGTGCACGGACCATTCTCGATGAGATGGTTCCTGATCCTGATATCGATCGCATGACACGGCAACAGCTGCTACGCATCAGCGATAAATATGTTGAATTGGGAGAAGAGAGACTGAAGCAAAACAAGATCGATGATGCATTGGATTTTCT
>JBJSZR010000200.1:0-2021 GCA_046090385.1 Bacteroidota bacterium | reverse complement strand
ATGATGATGATCGTATTCTTGAAATTGGCAGTTCTACCTTTGTTGTCAGTCAAGCGTCCATCGTCAAGAACTTGTAAAAGGATATTGAATACATCGGGATGTGCTTTTTCAATTTCATCCAGTAATACAACGGAGTAGGGACGACGTCGAACAGCTTCAGTAAGCTGACCACCTTCATCATAGCCGACATAACCGGGAGGAGCTCCGATCAATCTGGACACAGTATGTCGCTCTTGATATTCTGACATGTCGATGCGAGTCATGGCATTTTCATCATTGAAAAGGAATTCGGCTAGCCCTTTAGCCAATTCGGTTTTTCCGACACCGGTGGTTCCCAGAAAGATGAATGAGCCGATCGGACGGCGCATATCCTGCAATCCGGCACGACTGCGTCGTACGGCATCGGAGAGCGCGGCAATCGCCTCTTCCTGACCAACCACTCTTTTATGGAGCTCTTCTTCCAGATGAAGTAGTTTTTCACGTTCGCTCTGGAGCATCCGTTGAATCGGTATCCCTGTCCATCTAGATACGACCTCGGCAATGTCTTCTGAATCGACTTCTTCTTTTATCAATTCTTTATCCACTTGCATTGAAAGTAGTTGTTTCTCAAGACCGGAGAGTTTATGCTCCGCATCTCGGATACGGCCGTAGCGGATTTCAGCGACCTTTCCGAAGTCACCGGTCCTTTCTGCCTGGTCTGCCTCAACTTTCAGGCTTTCGATTGATTCTTTGGTCGACTGGATACCCTGCACCACTTGTTTCTCAGATTCCCACTTGGCACGAAGTTGTTTGCGTTCCTCATCTAGATTGGCGATCTCTTCATTCAATTCTCCGAGTTTCTTCTGGTCTTTTTCACGCTTGATGGCTTCCCGTTCGATCTCAAGTTGCATGATCTTACGGTTCAGCTCATCCAATTCCTCCGGGACCGAATCGATTTCAAGTCGAAGTTTAGAGGCCGACTCATCCACCAGGTCGATGGCTTTGTCCGGCAGAAAACGGTCGCTTATGTAACGTTCTGATAATTCCACAGCGGCGATGATGGCTTCGTCCTTGATACGGACTTTATGATGTGTCTCATAACGTTCCTTCAATCCGCGCAGGATCGAAATGGCATCTTCTGCTGAGGGTTCTTCAACCAATACCTTTTGGAAACGACGTTCAAGGGCCTTGTCCTTTTCGATGTATTTTTGATATTCTCCCAAAGTTGTCGCTCCAATAGCACGAAGTTCGCCACGTGCTAAAGCAGGTTTGAGGATATTTGCCGCATCCATGGCTCCTTCGCCACCACCTGCACCTACAAGCGTATGGATTTCATCAATGAAAAGGACGATTTCGCCTTCTGCAGATATGACTTCCTTAACAACCGATTTCAAACGCTCTTCGAATTCGCCTTTGTATTTTGCACCGGCAACAAGTGCGCCCATATCGAGTGAGAAAATCTGTTTGCTTTTGAGGTTTTCAGGCACATCACCGTTTATGATGCGATGAGCCAATCCTTCCGCTATGGCAGTTTTACCGACACCCGGCTCTCCGATCAGTATCGGGTTGTTCTTGGTTCGCCGCGAAAGTATCTGTAATACACGACGGATTTCCTCATCACGACCGATTACCGGATCCAGTTTCCCTTTTCGTGCAAGTTCATTGAGATTCTTGGCGTATTTATTCAATGAGTTATAGGTTTCTTCGGCGGAAGCGCTGGTTACTCTGTTACCTTTCCGAAGTTCCTGCATGGCTGCCTTTACCGCTTTGTCTGTCAATCCATTTTCACGAAGTGTTTTTGCGGTCCGGTCGTTTCCTTCGAGCATACCCAGCAATAAATGTTCTATGGAAACGAATTCGTCGGAAAGTGACTGTGCATGGGAAAGTGCTTTCTGAACAGCTTTGTTCGCATCGTCAGAAAGGTATTGACGGCTTCCTGACACTTTAGGACAGCTTCGTATTAGTTCGTCGACAGCGGTCGTTACTTTGTCAGCTGAGACGCCTGCTTTTTTGAAAAGGAAAGGGATGACATTCTCATCTAC
>JBJSZR010000199.1:0-4215 GCA_046090385.1 Bacteroidota bacterium | reverse complement strand
TTTCAAAAAATGCAGGATGGGAAATAAAAAGACAGCACAGAGAAGCAGTAAACCGGCCATACCAAGAGCAAGGGATGATTGCAAAAACTGGTTGTGAGCATTATAACTTTTCAAAAACAAATCGTCATAGCCCTTTTCCCTGTACTTTTCCAGCAATACCTGTCGAACATCACCAGTACCTGTGCCGTGGGGAAGATGTTGCAAAGATGCCTCACCTGCCGATCTCCAAATCCTGATGCGTGTATCTGAAGCGCTGTATTTGGAAGTATCTACCTGCGAAGTGTCTCTACCAACTGAAATTTCATTAACCAATGAGTTCAAACGGTCATTACCAGAACCGTAAGACATAGAAGTGTAGGATAAAAATGCCAACAGTACAGGAATAAAATCCATCAGACGACTCCTTTTACCTTTTATCAAATTAACTGTAAGATTGACTGATAACAATAAAACGGTGACAGCGATTCCTGTTCTGGACTGAGCCAGCAGAATATAAAAAAGTAGTATGAAGATCGTGAAGAATCTTAGGTACGGATTGCGTGCCGTATCGGATTCAAATGGTTCATACATGCAAATAAACAGTCCGATTGATAGGAACAGTGACAAATAGGTCGGATGAGAAAAAAAACAGAATTGCGCATACGTGATGTTGGCGATTTCAGGATCATTCAGGTATCCTGGCAAAGACTTGATGAAACAGACCGATCCGGAAACCAGTGCACTGAACAACCAGTATCCGCCGAGAGTTTTCCTGTCAAGGCTAGTTTGGCCGATGATGGAAATCACCAATGGGATCAAAAGAAACGACGCTTTGATCTGTAAATCAAGTCCGCCGAATGAAGTGTTTTCGGAATATGACATTCCTAAAACATGAAGCAGATAAAATGAGGTCAGTGACCATGAAATAAGATTCATTTCAAAGCTGAAAAGAGGTCGCTTCTTATCAATTATCTTTTCGGTTAGCACTCCTATCAGTAAAAATGCCACTGCCATGGCAGGACGGAAAGGTATTGAGATGGTCCCGGCAAGGATCAGCCAATCAGACTTTTTACGTATGGAGATGAGCCGCATCATTTACTGGATTTCAATATACCTGATACTGTTCCAATGGCATAAGCGGCATGTATCAGTATGAAGATCAAAAATGAAGAAAGATATCGGATGCTGCGTTCAGAAATACTGATCCTCAAAGATTCCACTGCCAGAACCACCAAATATGTTCCCAAAAGAAACTTGCCCGCAACGGAAAACGGTTCGTATCGACATCCTAACACTATCAATAAAATACAAGCAGTATAAAAGCCGGCTGGAGCCATGTGTCGTGGCCGAACAGCCCTTCGATAACCCGATTTTAGCAAGTCGGGGAGATAGTAACCTATATTGAAATATTGCTTTACCAAAGAAGACATGTCACGCCGACAGTAGTAGTCGGCTATTGCCTCAGGCTCAAAATAAAATCTGTAACCCTTTTCTTTCATCCTGTGATGGAATTCGGTGTCCTGATGCCGGGTAAGGGACTCATTGAACAAACCGGCTTTTTCAAACACCTCTCTGCGATATACCCCATAAACAACCGTGTCCTGAAAACCCGCAACCTGCGATGTACGGAATGATGAATTTCCTACACCTACCCTCGATGAAAGCACTTTAGCTATGACCTCTCCTATCCTGCCTTTGGATTTCGTTTCCAGCCGACCACCTGCCGCACCCGCTTCAGGGAAATTTTCAAGAGCTTTCATACAGATAAGTATATAACCCGGATGCAATTTAGCATGTGCATCAGGACGAACCAGAAATTCTCCTTTGGAATTGGTTATACCTATGTTCCATCCGGCAGCAAGAGTCTTCTTAGGATTTTCAAGCAAGACAGCCTGGACTTCATTCGCAGTACACCAATTTCTGGCGATTTCCATGGTTCCATCCGTTGACATACCGTCGACAATGATCAGTTCGAAATCATATTCACTTTTCCATTTAGACTGCTTTTCTGCTCGGGGATGATGCTCCCCCAATTGAGATATCACGGAAGCAAGGCAATCTTCGATATAATCGGCCTCGTTTCTTGTTACGATGATGATGGAGATCAGACTTTTCATTTGGCTGTCAAATCGATCATATAAAGAGACCTCAATCCATCATGATCGCTGTCAATGAAAATACATGAAGCATTGGTATTCAAACGCGGATGAAGATCACAACGATAATAAGGATTGAAAGTAATCGGTGAAAAAAAGCGCGCGATACGTTCTGTCTTGTCACCACGTGTCAAGAATAATGATTGCATCCTTCTTTTATCAGGATAGGTATCGAAAACGATGCAATTCATGGCAGTACTTGGATGCCCGTCACGAACAGGCAAATCCGAAGCTGGCAACCAATTAGATAATTCGCCCGAAGTCGTTACCAGGAAGTATCCGTCACGCCCTTCATGACGCATATATCCCATGATCGTCGAGTCATTCAACCAGCAACAATGACTGGACATCTCGTCATTCAAAATTTTCAAGGAATCGTCTTTGATTTCCAGCAACATCAATCGGTCCGACTTTCCTTCGGAAGAATACCAACGATGAATGAAAAGCAACTTTTTTTTATCAGGAGAAATCATCAGATGATTGACTGTATGGATACAGTCGGCCGGGAATTCCCTATTTCCAGCTCTAATCAACTTTGATCTGGTAAGTATCGCTATTGATTGACCCGATCTCCAATCCATGCGACAAATCATGGGTTCATCCTCTTCCTCTACCTCCAACTTCATTTTACGGTAAGCATACTCGTTTCCTGATTTAAGCAAAGCCTGCAGGTTGACGGAGTATGCGAAATGTTCATCTGAAACAAAAACAGGGAACGGATAAAAGCGAGACTGACCGGTGGATATGTCATACCTCAGAGTGCCGCATGTTGAATAATCATCTTTTTGGAAATTATAAATGATCTCACTTTCATTCAGCCATTGCAACCTGCTACCTGACTGCAGATTGAACATCGATGTTTCACCGATCACCTTACGCTCATTCGAGACAAGATCCAGCACTACAATCTCAGCGATGCTACTCCTCATACCGTTCTCCTTCATTTCATGGAAGGCAATATGAGTACCTGAAGGATTGACGGGTGATAAATCATAATATCCGAAAAACCCGGGTCTTGAAGCTGATGACAATCTAACGACATGAAAATCGCATTCGGATTTGAATGCCGGTTTATTGAAAAAGAAGCTCGCTTGTTGCCAAAAGTATTTGATTGATCTTTTCAGGATCGGGACTTTGCCTAAAAATCGGGCTATCGCATATTCTGTATCGCTGAAGTTGCTCATGCTTCGGAAGCTGCATTTAGGGATTTTGCAATCAGGTCCCTGAATCGGATAAAGCGATTTTCGTAATCGGCCTCAGAAGCGATCCTTAGCTGAATATTCAATCTCTCCGGAAAGGTAGTTTTAAGCGTGCTCAATATTGAAATTGCTTTAGCAGGGTAGTTCGCAGTATCATAGATGACGCCGTCATAAGGCAATACTTCCATCAATCCGGAGACCAGTAAGGGTTTACCGGTAGCAAGACATTCGAAAAATTTGGCAGGAATCACACCGTCTATGTAATCACTGCGCCGGTAAAGTATGGACAGCACATCCATTGATTTCAAAAGGCCAGGTAATTCAGTGTGTCCGACCGGCGATGTAATATGGATTTTCGGAGATAAAAGTCCCTTAATCTCATCTGCCACATTCGCGATGAAATGGACTTCAAATGATTCAGCCAGTGCGTTATAAACATCAAGATCCAAATGCCTGCCTGCACCTCCGAAGAAACATATTTTTTTAGGTGCTACTACTTCATCACCACGGTATGCAGCATAAAAATCCTTGAAATGAACCCCAGGTGGAGCATGTACGATATCCGTGCGTCCGGACATTTTCTCCAGCCTTTTGACAAGAAACACAGCGTCTGCAAAAAGCAACCGTGACTTTCTTATCAGCTCTTTTTCAGATCGAAGAACATCCGGCAAAACCACATCTGCATCGAAATTATGATAACACAAGTAATACAATGCATGGGGTTGTATGATCGAGGCAATATCCAGGCAATTGTAGGTAGGCAAGTAGGAAATAAGTATCGAATTTCCAGTTCCCCGTTTGAAATATCTTCCAAGCAGTAACCTGTTAAATGGTCGCAGCCATGTTACCGGCGGACCGACCCATGGTGTCACCACTGTAAG
>JBJSZR010000198.1:0-3542 GCA_046090385.1 Bacteroidota bacterium | reverse complement strand
CTCAACGCGAATGGCTAGCGGTTATCCCGGCCGAGGGCTCATGCCCAACGAGGCAAGATCAATCATCCTTACGTTGGGGGTCAAAATCTGATTTTCCCGGAAATATGATCGGCATCATTATCATATTGAATCGGCGAAAAGTCAACACTAAATCTTGTGGTTGAGTCCACGGTAATTCGACTTACCGGATGCCAGAAAGTGGCATAGATCTTCAGTTCCTGTAATTCTCAAACTGCAATGGCAAGCCGTACTCTTGTTTTTCCAGCAAAGAGATAAGCTCCTGCAGCTCGTCGATTTTTTTTCCGGTTACACGCACTTGCTCGTCCATGATGGAAGCCTGCACTTTTTTTCCAGTGTCCTTCACATATTTGACGATCTTTTTCGCGGTTTCTTTGTCTATGCCTTGCTTTACTTTGATGTCTTTCTTGACCATGTTTCCTGAGGCATATAACTCCTTGCCGAAATCAAGACAAGAAGTGTCCAATTGCTGTTTAACCATTCTGCCGATGATCATGCCTTCCACCGCTTTCAATTTCATATCATCTTCGGTCACGATATGTATCATCATGGATTTCTTATCAAGTTCCACTTCGGTTTTGGACCCGGTGAAGTCGAACCTGTTTCTTATTTCCTTGATGGCAGTATTGATCGCATTGTCCAGCCGTTGCAAATCTGTTTTTGAGACGATATCGAAAGATGGCATGTCAGGGGAATATTTCCCCGAAGATAAAAATTCCTTACGTGTTGAAATCCTTGGATTTTCATGACATTCCGCACCGAGCAGCTTTACAATACTCCTTATCTTCGTGACGCCATGCTCAAAACAATAAAGCGATTCCTGATCCTAACAGGTTTCCTGTGTTCACTTCTTACGGATGTTTCATCACAGGTGAGGTTTCAAAAAAATGATACGGTCTCGGTTTCTGAAAATGGTCAAGCTTTGTCAATGCCATGGGCCGGAGGATTGAACTTCCCGCTTTTTTCTTCAATCGATCTGGATGGGAACGGAGTACTTGATATGATTTCCTTCGATCGTCAGAACAACCGCTTGATATGTTACCGGAATCTGGGTATATCCGGTTACGGTACCTGGGAATATGTACCTGAGTTCAATTCATGTTTTCCACGTATCAATCGCTGGGCGCTCACTTACGATTACAATTGTGATGGTCGAATGGATCTTTTCATGATTTCCCCGAATTTCCCCTCGGCAATAGCATGTTACAGGAATGATTTCTCGCCTGTTTCAGGCCTGAGATTCACGCTTATCGACCCTGAAATAGATGAGAGTTTCAGCACACAGATTTTCCCCATTTTCGCATCAGGGGTACTCGTTCCTTCATTCGATGATATCGATGGTGATGGTGATATGGATATTCTCGGGTATAATTCCATTCCTGACGGTCGCGTCATACTGCATAAGAATGAGTCGATGGAAACGTATGGAGTATGCGACTCGCTGAAATTCAGTTATGCCAATGCGTGCTGGGGTGCTTTTGCTTTTCAGATCGGCGGTTCCAATAATGTAGGCTGCTTCAGTTGTTTTTGTCGCACATCCTCTGCAGGACCTGATGTGAATGCATTCTCGTATGAGGAAGCAAAAAGGGATGATACCGTTTTCAGTATCTTCTCAATCGACCTTGACGGTGATACAGCCAGGGAACTGTTGGTCGGAGACATTTCCGCTCTTACCACATTGATGGTCCATAACGGCGGCTCTGCCTCTGTCGCATTGATGGACTCTGAGGATGTGAGTTATCCTTCCAGTGATGTGCCCGCAGTATTCAACGGGTTTCACTCTCACGCTTTCATCGACTTGAACAACGATGGTCTGAAGGATCTGCTTGTCTCTCCGAATGAATATGAAAACAAAACAGCAATCTGGTTGTATGAGAACAGCGGCACCAATTCCAGTCCCATATTCAGCCTGCAGACCACCACTTTTCTGCAGGATAAGATGATCGATGTCGGGGAAAATGCTGTACCACGGGTTTTCGATTATGACAAGGACGGACTCAATGACCTCATTGTTTCCGGCTCTGTGTACGATTCCGTCAATTCATCGTACCGTACTACGCTGTTCCTATATAGGAATACCGGCACTTCAACGGATCCCCGGTTCGAGCTGGTGAACGATGATGTCGCCAATATCAGTTCACTTTCATTGACTACCACCATTGCTCCTGCATTCGGCGACCTGGACGGCGATGGAGATGATGACATGCTGTTAGGTACTGAGGATGGGAAGCTCCAGTATTTCTCCAACACTTCAGGAGCAGGTAATCCCTGTAACTTTCAGCTCACAATACCTAACTACTCCTCAATCGATGTAGGTAACAACAATATCCCTCAGCTTTTCGACATTAATCGCGATGGCAAACTCGACCTGTTGTGCGGCGAAAAAAACGGCTTTATAAATTTCTTCAAGAATGTCGGTTCATCCACACTTGCAGCTTTCTTGTCGGTTCCCACGGAGGATACCTTGGGTAGAATAGTGCTGCAGGCGCCCGGATTCACAGACGGCTATACGGTTCCCTTTTTCTATGACAGTTCCGGTGTTACCCGTTTGGCAGTTTCAAATATGTACGGGAATGTCTATTTCTACGGTAATATCGATACTGATATTCTTGGAACTTATGCTTTGATCGATTCCCTCTATGACAGCGCTGAGTCTTCCAGGATCCGATTCAATGTGGCCGTTGGCGGAGGTAACCTGAATGGTGACAGTTTGTGCGACTTGGTCATTGGTCAGTCAGCCGGTGGGTTGCAAGCCTGGTACCAGGGTAGTTTCACAGCATCTCTTTCAAATCAAATCGCAGCCCGTGCATCATTCATCGTTTTTCCGAACCCTGCATCTGCATCTGTTGGAATCAAAGCCAACGAGGAGGCTTTGTATGGAAATTGCTTCCTTTCAATTCATGATCTTACAGGCAAGGAATTGCTTCATGAGCAATTATCAGACCGCTTGATACGTTTGGATGTTTCAGATTTCCCTACAGGAATATATCTTGTGAGACTGCATGGGGATGGCGTGAACGTTACACAGAAGATCAGGGTCATTCACTGACTCTTTTCACTTTTTTGGAATGAACTTCATCGCTCCCGAATTCAGGCAATAGCGAAGTCCGGTAGGAGGGGGACCATCGTTGAAAACGTGACCCAAGTGTGCACCGCAACGCGCACATGTGATTTCAGTGCGGATCATCCCATGGCTTTTATCAAGCGTTTCCCGTATGTTCTCTTTTTTTACTGCTTGAAAAAAACTTGGCCATCCACAGCCGCTCTCGAATTTCGTATCGGATAAGAACAACGGCAGTCCACAACAGATACAATCGTATTGACCGGCATCATGATTGTCCCAATAAATCCCGGTGAATGCACGTTCGGTTCCCTTTTC
Source organism: Bacteroidota bacterium (assembly GCA_046090385.1). Lineage (GTDB taxonomy): Bacteria > Bacteroidota > Bacteroidia > AKYH767-A > 2013-40CM-41-45 > Pollutiaquabacter. Next base: position 145 of record JBJSZR010000198.1, on the reverse strand, counting down.
CTGTGTGATTCTCCATTGCTCTGCCGTCAGTCTGTTTTTCAGTTCGGATTTGTCAAAGGTGCTGTTTTGATCCATGGTCGCTTTATCTGTCATTTTTGAAGTAGAGTCGTTCGAGCAAGCTGTGGCGAAAAATGTTGCGGTGAAA
>JBJSZR010000197.1:0-14452 GCA_046090385.1 Bacteroidota bacterium | reverse complement strand
GTCTTGTCGGCATCTCATACCAATCAGGACATGGTCATCTGCGGGGGTATGGAGATGGCCCAGTCTTTTGACGGTGGTAACAGCTGGAATCTCATCGCCAGCAATGTGCATGTCGATCATCATCATATCGAGCATCAGCCGAACAGCGGCAATGTGATTTATTCCTGCAATGACGGAGGTATCTACAGATCCACTTCTGTAGGTTCCGGCTGGAATGATATAAGTGCCAATCTTTGTATCAAGCAATACTACCGTATCGCTCAATCTTCGACCAATACAGGTATAATCATCGCTGGTTCTCAGGATAACGGAACCGACCGACTTGTGAACGGAACATGGTCGCGTGTACTTGGTGGAGATGGTATGGATTGCATGGTCGATCCCTCTAACGACCAGACCATTTATGCGTCATTCCAGTACGGCGCAATGCGTCGATCTTATAACCGAGGTTCAACTTTTTCGGATATCGCACCTTCTTCCGGAGCATGGGTAACACCTTTCGCAATGCATCCTTCAAATACTTCAGTCATCTATGCCGGATATGAAAAAGTTTACCGATCCAATGATCGCGGAAACAACTGGGATTCGATTTCCCCCTCCATTTTCAATGACGATATCATTTCTCTCGAAGTGGCTTCCGCAGATCCGGATCATATTTATGCCGCTACCTATGATCAAATCAAGCAGACAGCTGACGGCGGAGTAACTTGGAGTGATATCACGGCCGGTTTGCCAGTTGGTGCCGCAACCATTACAGGGATTGCCACTTCTCCTGCTGATCCGCTGAAAGTTTGGGTGTCTCTATCCGGCTATTCGGCAGGTGAAAAGGTGTACCGGTCGTCAGACGGAGGGCAGTCTTGGACCAACGTTTCAGGTTCGCTCCCCAACCTGCCAGTCAATTGTATAATAGTCCAGCGCAACAGCCCAGATGCACTCTATATCGGCACAGATATGGGTGTATTTTATACCGATTCGACTTTCTCAGATTGGGAGCCCTTTATGAATGGTTTGCCTTATGTGATCATTTCGGATCTGGATATTCATTATGCTTCCGGAAGAATACGAGCTGCCACTTATGGCCGCGGTGTGTGGGAGTCGGATATTTACGTTCCAGTGCCTACATCAACCGGCCCTGTCCATTCATCATCAATTTTTACCTGTTTTCCCAATCCTACCACTGAATCCACAACGTTTCGCTGTGCTGATTGCCAGTCAGGTGAAAGGATATTCCTGTATGATGCTGTTGGTCGTCTGGTACTGGAAGTTGCAACAAGTGGCACTGAAACGGTACTTGATGTCTCTAAAATCCCCGCAGGAGCATATCAGTTACAGGTAATGTCTGATGAAAAAATCAAAGGCTCCATCCGGTTGGTCAAGCAATGAGCATATTTAAAAAGTAAAGGCCCTGATCAGGGCCTTTCGATTAGTATTCGTCTTCGTTGAAGAAGAAATCGTCTTTGGTTGGATAGTCGGGCCATATTTCTTCAATGGTCTCGTAAGCTTCGCCCTCGTCCTCCAGTTCCTGAAGATTTTCTATCACCTCCAACGGTGCTCCGGAACGAATCGCATAGTCGATAAGTTCGTCTTTGGTGGCAGGCCATGGCGCATCTTCAAGGTGTTGTGCCAATTCAAGGGTCCAGTACATAGTGGTCAGTGGTATTTTTAGGTATGTTTCAAAGGTTGCAAAAGTAAAAAAATATCATTCCGATGAGCCTTTAGCCTGCTTTTCTAGAAGCCCTCATTTACAAGGGTTTATAAATTAAAATAAGTGAGGAGGATTAACTCTTTTCAGGAATCCAAGGTGATTCGGCTGCGTTGAGTTCCTTACCCAAGCTTCTTGAAAGTACAAACAGGTAATCTGATAAACGGTTGAGATACTTCAGGATCAGCGGATCCACGTCGTGTTGTTCATGCAGATATACAGTGTGGCGTTCGGCGCGTCTGCAAACGCAACGTGCGATGTGGCAATAAGAAACAATAGGGTGGCCACCAGGTAATACGAAATTGCGCATCGGCGGGAGTTGTTCTTCCATGCGGTCGATGGCATCCTCAAGTAAAGTGATGTCGTTTTCCTTCAAATGAGGCAGAATGATGTTTTTTGAGGTACCGTCATCGGCCAATAATGAACCGATAGTGAACAATCGGTCCTGGATACGCAGCAGATGATCCAGATACCATACATCGATTTGCTGGTCGCGAAGTAGTCCGATCCATGAATTTAGCTCATCGACCGTACCATAGGTCTCGATTCGTAAATCATGTTTTGGTACTCTGGAACCACCGATCAGAGAAGTGGCGCCTTCATCGCCTTTGCGGGTGTAGATCTTCATGTTGTCGAGGATGTTGGGCTGGATCGAGCTTGTCGGATGTGGCCGTTTCTTTCATCCGATTCTACCTGACCGTCTTTAATACGGATGATACGGTGTGCGTGACGGGCTATCTCTTCTTCGTGAGTTACGACAATGATGGTGTTCCCCTTTTTATGGATCTCATCGAATAGTGTCATTATCTCCTGTGAGGTCTTCGAATCGAGATTCCCGGTGGGTTCGTCAGCAAGAATGATCGATGGATTATTGACTAAAGCACGCGCCACGGCTACACGTTGGCGTTGACCGCCACTGAGTTCATTGGGTTTATGATGCGATCTGTCAGAAAGACCAACATCTTTTAAAGCCTCTCCGGCTCTTGTAATCCTGTCTTCCTTCTTCACTCCTGCGTAAACAAGCGGAAGAGCAACGTTGTCCAATGCATTGCTGCGCGGAATAAGATTGAAGGTCTGGAAGATGAAACCTATTTCACGGTTACGTATGTCAGCCAGTTCGTTTTCCGTCAGTTGTCCTACTTCCTTTCCATTCAACATGTAACTGCCGCCACTGGGTGTATCAAGACAACCAAGGATGTTCATCAGGGTTGATTTCCCAGAACCCGAAGGGCCCATCAAAGCCACATATTCTCCCTTTTCGATTTCCAGGGTGATGGTCTGAAGCGCATTGACCTTTTCGGTGCCAATCGAGTAGGATTTTGATATTCCATTAAGTTCAAGAAGCGCCATATTTTCGGTTTGTTGCAAAGGTAGCCTATTCCTTGATGTAGTTTATTCAGTATCTGAGTGTGAAATGCTCAGCCTTTCTTCCGTCATGGAAAAAAAGTATTCCTAGTCTGAACATATCTATCGATAGAGTCACCTTTTCATGCCGTCTTATTTCTTCCCATGCCCGCTCCATTTCATTGCTCCAATGGATGTCGTCAAAAACGAGGATACTTCCTGCATGACAATAGGGAAGTACGGTTTCGAAGTATTTTTTGGTCGGTAAATAACGATGATTCCCATCCGCAAATAAAAAGTCCAGTCGCTCAAGACTTTCCAAGGCTCCGGGTAACATGTCGGAAAATTCACCTGTCCTGATCTCTATGGATTTCGCTTTGTATTTTTCAAAAAGTTCACTTGCTATCGCCGAAGTTCCCGGCGAGCCTTCAATTGTAATGATCTTTGCTTTGGTATTGGCAGCGGCAAGGTGAAGCGTAGTCAGCCCCAGTGATGTGCCCAACTCAAGTACTTTTTCGGGCTGAAAATGATTCACCATTCTGAAAAGCAGATTAGCGTACTTGGCCGGTAATGCCTGCCTTATTGCAAGGTGCCTTATCCGTAGCTGCTTGTCCAATCCGGACTTTCCGCCACTCCCAAAATCGGTGACGGTAACGGTCCTGTTATCCGATAAAAAGGCTTCCCGCGCTTTACGAAGTGTTCCGAATGCGTAGAAAGGAGTTTTGTCCCTTAATAGGTTGTTGATAAAATCGAATACGAAAGGAGAATGGACACCATGGGGAGTCTTAGCGGTAAAGAGGTACCGGAAGTAGCGGGAGATATTGAAAAAAAGTTCCATACTTTTTTGCGAAGATAATCCACAAAACAGGTCATTTGCCGGTGCGCGATTGCCTTAACTTGCTACTTTTGTGTCGCATTCATCAAAAGAAGATCATGAGCGCAATTGCCGATATCCGTGCCAGGCAGATCCTGGATTCAAGAGGTAATCCTACCGTAGAAGTGGATGTTATCACCGAGACCGGAGTAGCCGGACGTGCCGCTGTACCCTCTGGTGCATCAACGGGTGCCCACGAAGCAATGGAGCTGCGTGACGGGGATGCAAAACGCTACCTGGGCAAAGGTGTGCTGCGTGCTGTTCAGAACGTAAACAAAGCGCTGGTGGAGGAACTCCGTGGATTGCCTGTTTCCGAGCAAGCCATGATTGACGCTATCATGATCAAGCTTGATGGTACGGATAACAAATCGAATCTTGGTGCCAACGCCATGTTGGGTGTTTCATTGGCCTGTGCAAAAGCCGCGGCCATTGAATCGGGTCAACCTCTCTTCAGGTATGTCGGAGGCGTGAATGCCCGCCTGTTGCCGGTTCCCATGATGAATATCCTCAATGGCGGAGCCCACGCGGATAATGCAATCGATTTTCAGGAGTTCATGGTCATGCCTGTCGGTGCTGATTCCTTTTCTGAATCGTTACGCATGGGCGCTGAGATTTTTCATCATCTCAAAGCTGTTTTGAAGAAAAAGGGACTTTCTACCAACGTGGGCGACGAAGGTGGGTTTGCACCGAATTTCAGGTCGAATGAGGAAGCGATAGTATCCGTCATGGATGCCATAGTTGCTGCAGGTTACTCTCCCGGGAAAGATGTTTTTATTGCAATGGATGCGGCTACTACCGAATTTTATGATGCAAATACCGGTAAATACATTTTCAAAAAATCGACGGGCGATATTCTTACGCCTTCCCAGATGGTGGATTTTTGGGCCGATTGGGTGAAAAAATATCCGATTGTTTCCATTGAAGATGGGTTAGCAGAAGATGACTGGGACGGATGGAAATTGCTGACGGAAAAACTCGGTAGCCAGGTTCAGTTGGTCGGCGATGATTTGTTTGTGACCAATGTCAAACGACTGGGTCAAGGCATTGAAAAAGGAATCGCGAACTCCATTTTGGTCAAAGTCAATCAGATCGGAACACTTACCGAAACCATCCAGGCCGTGGATCTTGCGCACCGAAATGGTTATTCATCGGTCATGAGCCATCGTTCAGGTGAAACGGAGGACAGCACCATCGCCGATCTGGCAGTGGCTTTAGGTACCGGGCAGATAAAAACAGGCTCGGCCTCACGGTCCGACAGGATTGCCAAATACAATCAGCTTATCCGTATTGAGGAGAGCTTGGGCGGTGATGCCCTTTTTGGCGGAAAAGAGTTTAAATTTGTCAAACAGTAAAAAAACAAACAATAATCCCCTCTGTTTTCTTAATAGGATGGAAGAGAAGGAACTTCAGGAAAAATTAGCCTCCGGAGATTACTCCATCTCTCCGAGAAGCGGCAGGTTGCGAAAAAAAATAAGGACAAAAAAGAAAAAATCATCCTTTAGTACCCGCAAACTCAAAAAAGGCGTTTCGCGAGCACTATGGATACTGATGATCCTCGGGTTTTTGATCAGCCTGTTCATACTCATTCCTGAGTTGAATCAGGATAATTCGAAAAACAAAGGATACGATAACTCAGGACAAGGATTCAAGAAACCACAGCGATAATACCACATACCACCCAAGTCAACAAACGAATACCGATACCCGTGAAAACAGATAAGCTGAAAGAAAAATTTGCCGCAGCAGCGTTACCGATGGCTGCAGACCTTAAGACCTTCATCAAGGATAATGGTCACCATGTAATCGGTCAATATACCATCGAACAGGTTTACAGCGGTATGAAGGGAATGATCGGTATGGTCACTGAAACCAGTAAGCTTGACCCCGAGGAGGGTATCCGTTTCAGAGGTTACAGCATCCCGGAGCTACGTCAAAAACTCCCGAAAGCGCAAGGGGATACCGAGCCGCTTCCGGAAGGGATTTTCTATTTGATGTTGATCGGTGAACTTCCCTCCGAAGAAGATGTAGTGAATGTCTCCAATCAATGGGCCCGACGCAGTAACGTTCCAAAGCATGTTTTTGACATGCTGGACAGTCTGCCTTCCAATACTCATCCCATGACCCAGTTCAGTATGGCGGTAATGGCCCTGCAGACTGAGTCTCTATTCGCTGCTGCCTACAGAAAAGGGATCAGTAAAAAAGAATATTGGGATCCGATGTACGAGGATGTGATGAACCTCATCGCACGCCTGCCTCGTGTAGCTGCCTATATCTATCGTCGCCTTTATAAGAATGGTGTGCACATCGAACCGGATCCCAAACTCGACTGGGGCGCCAATTTCGCCCATATGTTGGGTTATGATGAATACGACTTCAAAAGGCTCATGCGCCTTTATCTGACCATTCATGCCGATCATGAAGGCGGAAATGTTTCAGCTCACTCAACGCATCTGGTCGGTTCTGCACTCAGTGATCCTTATCTCTCCTTCGCAGCCGGTATGAACGGTCTGGCAGGTCCTCTTCACGGATTGGCTAATCAGGAAGTGGTTCGATGGTTGCTCGATCTTCGCAATTACTACGATGGTGCCGTACCTACCAAGGAGCAGATACATGATTATGTGACCAAGACGATGGAAGAGGGGAAAGTGGTTCCTGGATACGGACATGCCGTATTGCGTAAAACCGATCCCAGATTCACAGCTCAGATGGAGTTCGCTGCGTCTTACATGCCTGACGATGAGATGTGCCGGATGGTCAAAAACGTTTATGAAGTGGTACCTCCGATTCTTGGTAACATCAAAAAAATCAAAAATCCGTGGCATAATGTGGATGCACACTCCGGTGCTCTTCTGATTCATTACGGTATGGCCGAATATGATTTCTATACGGTCTTGTTCGGTGTAAGCCGTGCGCTCGGCGTACTTGCCTCACTTTTATGGGATCGTGCCCTTGGCCATCCTATCGAGCGTCCAGGGTCGGTGACTTCAGAATGGATGCGTGCACAAGCTGCAAAAGCCAGTCAACACGCCTGATTCTCTTTCAGGAATCTGTCCTCATGCTTGATCGCGTCGCCCGACTTTTGAAAGTGAGGCTCGGGTTGCCCTTACCCGGCAACGATGCTCACCAACATATGGCTCACGCTGAGCGAAGGGATTTTTTCAAGAAATACAATGTGCCGGCTGATGCCCGACAGAGTTGTGTATTATTATTGCTCTATGAAAAGGCAGGAACATTGCATCTCCCTCTGATAGTGCGTCAACAGGATGGCCGAGTGCATGGAGGTCAGGTTTCTTTTCCGGGAGGCAAAGTGGAGCCACATGATGAGCACTTGTCAGCCACCGCTTTGCGTGAGACGTATGAGGAAATAGGAATAGACGCAGATGAGATGCTGATGCTCGGCAGACTTTCTGATATTTATATTCCTCCCAGTAATTTCCGCGTTCACCCTTTTGTGGCCATGCACCGGGGAAATCCATTTTTCAAACCGGACCCCAGGGAGGTACATCGTGTCGTTTCTTTTCCAGTAGAGCACCTCATGGAGTCACAAAACAGGAGGGAGACAACAATCACCCTCAGTTCCGGCCGAGAAATCCAAACTCCTGCTTTCGTTTATGATGGCGTAGTCATCTGGGGTGCCACTGCAATGATCCTCAGCGAACTGAAAGCAGTGCTGACGGAGCTGGAATTATGATCGGATCCGGTTTAATATCAGAAACTCTTATCCGCCAGTCAGTCCGCAAACTGAGGCATCTTTGCTGAACTCAGCCTTTCCTTTCTCCGATCTGTTGCCTCCACATGGCATAATAAAGTCCCTTTGATTCAATAAGGGTGTCGTGGTTTCCCGATTCCACTATCTTCCCTTTCTCCAATACGTGTATCATATCGGCATGCATAATCGTACTTAGCCGATGTGCAATCATGACCGTGATATGTTCTTTTCGTGCGGAGAGATCCCTGATGGTTGTGGCAATTTCTTCCTCGGTCAACGAATCAAGAGCTGAAGTAGCTTCATCGAAAATCAAGACATTCGGATTCCTCAAAAGTGCTCTCGCAATTGAGAGTCGTTGCTTTTCTCCACCACTCACCTTCACGCCACCTTCACCGATCACCGTATCTAAACCTTTTGCGGCACGGTCCATGAGCGATTGACACGCGGCTTGCTTAAGTACCTTCATGCAAGATTCGTCATCGGCACCAGGATTCACAAAAAGCAGATTCTCGCGGATGCTTCCACTGAATAGCTGCGTTTCCTGAGAAACAAAACCGATCTGCGACTTTAATTCTTCACGCGCCACCTTTTTTTGATGCACATCATTATAGTAGATGGTGCCTGAGGCGGGATCATACAGTCCGACTAGCAATTTCACAAGCGTCGATTTGCCGGAACCAGAAGGGCCCACGAAAGCGATGGTTTCACCTTTTTTCACTTCGAATGTGATGCCGTCAACAGCGGGATGCAAAGCGGTAGGGTGTCGGAAAACTACTGATTCGAATCGCATCGAACGTATGGTGCCGACTGGGGTCGGGTTGTCTGCCGATTTTTCAGCCGGGGTCTGCAGCAGGTCATTGAAATTGCTGAGTGATGCCTGTGCTTCGCGGTAGATCGCAATCACATTCCCCAGTTCCTGTAGTGGGCCGAAGATGAAAAAGCTGTAGATCATCAAGGTCATGAGTTTTCCGGGAGTTATGACATCCTGAAATACCAGGTAGTATAACAGGAAAACAAAGGAGGTACGTAGCAGATTCACCGTTGTCCCTTGCACGAAGCTTAAGCTTCTGACGAACCTTATCTTCTTCAGTTCCAGCTGTAGGATTTTCGAAGTGATACTGTTTAGCCGATTGACCTCTTGCTTGCCCAGCCCCAGGCTCTTTACCAACTCGATATTCCGCAGGGATTCCGTCGTGGATCCGGCAAGTTGTGTGGTTTCGCCAAGGATCTCTTTGCTGACTTTCTTGATACTGCGGCTGAGGAGCGAACTGAGTACGCCCAGCAAAGGCACTGTCAGCAGAAAGAGCGGAGCAATCAGCCAGTGAATAGTCGTGGCGTACCAGATGACGAAGACCACTCCTACCAGTGTTTGGAAAACGATGTTCACGAATGCACTTATGAATTTTTCGGAGTCGGAGCGGACTTTTTGGAGTTTACCCAATGTTTCGCCGCTCCGCTGGTCTTCGAAAACGTGGAAGGGAAGATCCAGCGAATGACGGATGCCATCGGTGTACATCTGTGCGCCGGTCTTCTGAACTACCACATTGGTGAAGTAGTCCTGAAAGTTTTTTGCGATCCTGGAAATCATGGCGACACCAACTGCCGCCAGCAAGTAGTATAGGATGTCATTGAAAAAAACGGAGGCGGGCTGGTCACGGTAGTCTGAGGCATTAACCCCGAACTTATCCAGCATTCTGCCTGTAATCAATGGATCCAATAAGGAGAAAATCTGGTTGGCTGCAGCCAAGAACAACGCCAGCAGGATATACCTCTTGTGGTGGCTGAGGTAATTGATCAGTAATTTCATTTCGGCATCAAAAGTACATCAAGCTTTGTGAACAGATACAATATCCCGCCTTATTCAATCGTAATTGTTTATAACCCCGAACGTTCAGTTTAAGTCGGTTCAGGGTACAGCTTATTTTTGATACTGATAATCAATGATTGTATGAAAAAACTACTGGTGTTTATCGCTGTCATGACATCTTCTTTCATGTCCATGGCTCAGCATACTGTTTCAATGAAAACAGGTGAGAAAATGAACGGTAAAGTTCAGTCCATCAAGGATGGTGTTCTGGAATTTCTTTATAAAGGGAATGTCATGAAAATCAATGTGAATGAAATCTACTCGATAAATTTCGTCGAGCAGGCTTCAATCGCTTCTGGCGAGTCCACCTCTTCAGCTCCCAGGGAGGTGGGAGAAAAACAAGTGATGGCAGGCAATTATCTGGTTCGCTATAAAGTCGCTGACCGCACCGTTTCTACTCCACCTAAAGTGGACAACCTTACCCAAAAGAAAGGTACAGTGGTGGTTGAAATTGTGATCGATAAATACGGCCACGTCCGTAAGGCGGTTCCTGGGTCTGCAGGTACCACTACGGCAGATTCCTATCTGAAAACAAAAGCTCAACAGGCCGCCGAAAGTACTTTGTTTGATAATGTTCCTACTGCACCGACAGAGCAGTCAGGATACATGATCATCACCTTCTGATAGTCTGTGTATTCCCCGTTCTGAATTCTGATAATTCTTCCAATTCCTGTCGGATCATGGTCATCCACCTGATTTGTTCCGCACTGATGGTCCCGTGTTCAGTTTCACGGTCATAAAGGGACTGTCGTACGCCGTATTCAGTCACCGCTTTTCTAAAAAGTTCATTTATCTGCCTGTCAAAGGATAACAGCCCGAGTTGGGTTCTGGCCAAATCGCTCCTGAATTTTCTCGCGTACAATTCACAAATGTCGAAGTGAAGCTGTTCATGCATCAGTAGCGTGTCCTGTAGCGCGTCTTTTTTAACCCAGGAAGCACCGCGGGTTAGGACCGGTTGAATCGATTCACGAATCAGAAATGTATCCGTACGGTATTCCGGAGTGGTCATGAGGGTATAAACGCAGTTACTTTGAGCGGAATACGGGGAATTCTTATCGTCTTTTCCGAGAAAATCAGACCACTTCAGTTTGTAGTCTTCTGACCAAAGTATGGTGTCTCCCTCGGTGCGGTTGTCCCACTTTTTTTCGTCTTCAAAAAAAACAACCACGTGATTCATGAAATGAGGTGCCTCATATCCCTTTTGTATCCATTTATCAAAGCCTTCAAAAAAGGATTTCAATGAATTTCTTATAGGATCTTCATAAAAGCCAGCTGGAGCATCTGTTCCTGTTCCGGTGAAGGATGGCTTCAATGTTGACTCATAAACTGAAATCACCTGCCCATCTATCAACCTGACCAATTTTAAATGGAATTCCATAGAGACCGAATGTCGAAGGCCGGATACTGCATCACTGATCTTGAATCTATCCACCAAAAGCATAAGCCCCGCCGTTGTGGAGGTATCGGCCGTAATGCAACCATCCAGATGTTCGCTCAATGCAGTTGCCAAATCGGGATCGATGGTGAATTCCCCCGGTTTCGCACCAGTGATTTTACCTAAGGGGCTTTTGGTGGATCGCCCGTCAGTGACTCCGGTAAGATGAAAGTATCTGGAATAAATTGTCCAGTCTGCTTTCCCTAAATCGAGTTTTCGCCCGGAGATGGTGTTGTAAAATCCCATAAGGCCGATAATGACGGTCAGCAAAAGGACTGTTTTCAATTGTAAGTTCAATCGTTGAGTCATTGGTTCTGTGGAAAGCGGAAAAACGTATTTTTACAAAAATAGCTTTTCAAATGTTGTTATTGGCTTATCTGTTGGCAGGCGTCGCACTCGGTGCAGTGATTGGGTGGTTCGCTGGTCGTTCCACAACGGGCGATCGTTCTGGATTATTGCAGTCGTCGCTTGAAAATCTTGAACGTGACAAAGTCGCTTTGCAGGTGATGGTGGAGAATTTCAAGGTGAAGTCCGATGATCTTCAAAAGGAATTGACTGCCGAGCGCGAAAAACTAGCGTCAATGAGTGACGCTTACTCCATCGCACGCACGGATATCGGGCACCTTAAGGAGCAACTTGAAAACCAGAAGGCGGAACTTGATAAGCTGCACAAGGAAATGACTGTGCGTTTTGAGAACCTGGCAAACCGGATTTTCGATGACAAGAGCCAGAAATTCGTCGATCAGAACCGGACAAATCTTGATGTTATCCTGAATCCTCTGAAGGAGAAAATAAAGGAATTCGAGACAAGAGTCGATCAGGCTTTCAAGACAGAGTCTCAGGAAAGAAATACGCTCCGCGTGGAATTGAAATCACTCATGGAACTCAATCAACGGATGTCGCAGGATGCTGATAACCTCACCAGGGCGCTCAAAGGCGATTCGAAGCGACAGGGTAACTGGGGCGAATTCATCCTTGAAAAGATCCTTGAAAGTTCAGGATTGGAGAAGGGCAGGGAATATGAAACGCAGGTCAATATCGCGTCCGAAGACGGCAAGAAATACCAGCCTGATGTGATCGTTCATTTCCCCGACAGCAAACATATTGTCATCGATTCAAAGGTGTCGTTGGTGGCTTATGATGCATATGTGAATGCCGATGCCGATGCCGAGCGTGACCGTTATCTCAAGGAGCATCTGGTTTCAGTCAGAAATCACATAAAAGGTTTGTCGGAAAAAGCATATGAGCAATTGCCGGGGCTTGCATCACCTGATTTCGTGCTGTTGTTCATGCCTATTGAATCCTCTTTCGGTGCTGCTGTAAAGGGCGACCAAGAGTTGTTTCAATTTGCATGGGATAAACGGATTGTTCTGGTGAGTCCTTCAACATTACTTGCTTCGTTGCGTACCATCGCTTCTGTATGGAAACAAGACCGTCAGGCACGTAACGCCCAGGAAATTGCCAGAGTAGGCGGTGCATTGTATGATAAGTTCAAGGGCTTCATGGACGATCTCGTAGAAGTGGGTAAGAAGATGGATGCATCAAAAGCTTCCTACACGGATGCCATGAACAAGCTTTTCGATGGTAACGGTAATATAATCCGGCGCGTAGAGGAATTGAAAAAGTTGGGTGCCAAAACCACCAAAGAGATTCCCGCTAATCTGCTTCAACGAGCAGATGATGATTCGATATCTTGAAATGGTCCGGCTTAGTCCTTTTTTCATTTTTATCGCAGCCGTGCTGCTCGCTTGTCATACACCGGGCGAACTCGTCAATAGGAATTATGCACCTTGCTATCGTCCGGATCAGCAAGCCGCTTCGCCACCTGACTTCGCTTTCCATCAGTTGGATGACTCCACAGTGCGTGTGCATGTACGTATCAATACTCATAATCTACTTTTTTCCCGTCAGGATGACGGCTCGTTCAGTGCTGGTTGTGGAGTCCACATAAGGATCATGCGTTCCTATGAAACCCCGGCTTTGATGGATTCTTGCACTTTCATGCACACTATGGGCATGGACCAGCGTGACCGTTACAGCGATTTTTCGTTCACCATGGGCGTGCATGCCGATGGTGAACTGCTTGCATTGATCAGACTGACAGATATCAATCGGGGCGATTTCGAGGAGCGTTATTTCCGGTTTCGTATGGGAGGAATTGATGAAAGGAACTCATTTCTTGTAATAAGCTCTTCAGGTGCGCCACGCTATTGCGACTGGTTGACGACAACTGATACTTTCAGGATTATCAACCGCCTTGAGTCACTACAAGAAGTTATGGTAAGGTACTATGACCGTGAATTCCCTTTGGCATCACCTCCTTTCGGAATAGATAACCGTGTGCCGTTTGATTATAAGCCGGACAGTGTTTTCAAAATGAGAATCGGTGCGATGTTTGATATGGTTTTTTCAAAAACCGGCTTTTATCACATTTCCACCGATACTTTGAGCCGAAATGGACTTACGCTGTTCTGTTTTGAGGAGGGTTATCCCAAAGTTGTCAGTACTTATCAGATGCTGGAGCCTGTACGTTTTCTGACCGTTAGGAGTGAATTCACTGCGATGAAGGAGTCTTCCTCCTTACGGAAATCGATGGATGATTTCTGGTTAGCACGCTGTGATGGCTCCAAGGATAAATCAAAAATGCTGATACAGAAATATTATCAGCGCGTACAATGGGCAAACCGACTATTTTCCTCCTTCACGGAGGGATGGCGTACGGATCGAGGCATGCTTTATATCGTCATGGGCGCACCGAACGCTGTTTTCCGTTCATCAAATATTGAAACTTGGGTTTATGGCACCGTCAACAGTCCGACATCCTTGAATTTCATGTTCGTTAAAGTTGACAACCCCTTTACTGATAATGATTACTCCCTGAACCGTTCTCCGGTTTATGAGAATGCATGGTATCGTGCTGTGGACAGTTGGCGTCAGGGTAGAGCATATAATACGATCGATTGACAGAATGGAAAAAAGAAAATTCACGCCTCGTCCGCACGAATCGGATGACAATCAGATGATCTATGGGATTCACCCCGTGCTTGAAGCAATCCGTGCTGGAAAAGAAATCGATAAGATCTTCATAGCTCGTGGTACGAACAATGAAGGCATCCTGCAAGTGAAAACAGCGCTGAAAGAACAAGGTGTTTTTTGGCAAGAAGTCCCTTCAGACCGTTTGAACAGGTTCACGCGCAAAAACCATCAGGATGTGGTTGCGTTTATCAGCCCAGTGGCCTATCAGCCGATTGATGAAATCGTTCCCTCGATTTTTGAGAGAGGATTGACGCCTTTGCTGTTACTGCTGGATCGTGTTACCGATGTAAGGAACTTCGGTGCCATCGCAAGAACGGCTGAATGTGCGGGTGTACACGCAATCGTGATTCCGCAGCGAGGAGCTGCAAGTGTTACCTCTGACGCGATACGTACGTCTGCTGGAGCATTGAGTCGGATTCCTGTATGCAGGGTCCGGGATCTGAAACAAGCTTGCCTTTACTTAAGAGACAGCGGAGTCACGTTGG
>JBJSZR010000196.1:0-12830 GCA_046090385.1 Bacteroidota bacterium | reverse complement strand
GGATGTACGCACATCTTGCCCGTCTATGGCTACGATCATCTTCTGACGGATCAGACAAGACATGAAATGTTCATAAGCAGGGTCCAAAGTACCAGATTGCCATAGAACACCGATCATTGACATGAAAGGGAAAATCACCTCCATCATGGTTCGTTCAAGACCTAGCTGCAGTATACAGGAGCCCAGGATACGATTGAACATGGCCTCGTCCAGATCAAGCATACACGAGACGAGTGATTGTATGTGAGTGGATGAATTTTCAGCTGCAACAGTCAGATCAAGTGCTTTCTTGCCCAACTCTTCCTCAGTCATCCGTGCGATTTCGGAGATGCGTAATCCGTTACGGTTGAGCATCGATATGTTCAACAATAAACGCAGATCGTCGTCGTCATAGAATCTCACATTGCCGGGGGTACGTTTGGGCCTGGGTACACTGTAGCGCTGCTCCCATATCCGTAGGGTATGCGCACGTATACCTGTCAACTGCTCGATGTCTTTGATTGAAAATTGACTCACAATCAAAAGAGAACAACTTTATAGACGGTTTGTTCAGGCTTTTTTCTCAAATCGCAATCTCCCCAGCTGTACCCTTCCGTGGGCATCTGGAAAGTCTTGTCCGAATAAACTCATCTCTCCATACTTTTTCCTATAAATCCTAAAACCTAACAAAAAGAAGGTGAAAAGAAAAAACCCCCGGGGATCTCCCAGGGGTTTGTATGGATACGAAAATTATATCAACGGTTGATTACCACCTGACGAGAGAAATATCCATCTTGGGTCAATACCGTCAGATTGTATAATCCAGCAGGAAGCGTAGCTACATCGATTGCTACTGGTCCATTGGCAGTCTCCACTTGTTGTGTTACGACATTCTGGCCAGTTATATTGAACATTGAAATCGTTGCAACGCCTTTCACTTCTTTGTTGAAGCTGATACGGAATTGATTGCTTGCAGGATTGGGGAATACGGTTGCGAGGCGTGCTCCATCCAACTCCTCGACACCGGTGAATACCGGGAAAGGAATCACTGTGCCGTCAGTTAAGGCAGCAAACAATCCGAAGGCGGGTCCATTCTGGTTCTGTGAAGGATCCAGGAAGCCGGAGGCGAATACGACTGCCGCGCCACCGCCCAATGTGGACAGATCGGCATCATAACTGACCAAAACAGGCGAACCTGCTGCAGGGGTGATATCAAGAATGTAATCAGCTGCAGGTACGTTGATGTAACTGGTGATATCACCATAGGCGGCATTATCGACCAATGTAAGACCAGATGTGATTACGTCAACTGTAGGAGCGTCTGTGGCACCATGCAAAACGGCGAAATCAACACTTGACGGATCAGAACCCATTTCCATGGCACCATTGAGAACGAAATAAGTGAATCCGGTAGTACGGCCGTCAGGATTTGAAGCGAAGCTTCCAGGTGATGTTACACCATTTGCAATGATGACATATTTGTTACCGATGGTCAGGTTGATAGTGGTTCCAAGACCCGGAATGGTGTCGCCGGCTGAAGCTGAATTTGCAGGAGCGATTCCGACAGGAATATCCACACCGCCGGGAACGTCAACAAAAGGAGTTGCTTCACGGAAATCGAAGTCGTCAATAAGAAGTGTGCTGCCCGCATATACATCCACGGTGGATGCGGCAGGATCAGCAGAATTGTGGATGATCTGCACACGAGCATTCGTGTTCACATATGGAGGAAGAGCGACTACCACTCCACTGGGCAGAGCGGCATATAGCCCGAAAGCTGGCCCATTCTGGTTCTGCGAAGGATCAAGGAAACCGGAGGCGAATACGATTGCCGCGCCACCGCCCAAGGCAGTAAGATCTGCGGTGTATTGAGCGACAACAGGAGTCCCGGGGGCAAGTGTGATGTCAAGTACATAGGAAGCATTAGGCAAAGTCAAATAGCCCGTGAAGTCACCATAAGCAGCATCATTGACCAGCGTAGATCCAGAAACGACATCGACCGTTGGAGCGTCGGTTGCACCATGTAGTACAGCCACATCGACGTCGGTAGATGAAGATCCTGTAACAAGCGCTCCGCTTTTGACGAAATACGTGAAGCCCGTTGGACGACCGTCAGGATTGGAGGCGAAAATAGAGGTATTCAATACCCCGTTAGCCACTACAGCGTAGGCGGTTCCTGCAGTCAGGTTCAGCGTAGTGCCAAGGCCTGGAATGGTGTCAGAAGCAGATGCTGAATTCGATAATGCGATTCCAATAGGAACATCGACTCCTGCAGGTACATTAACGAACGGCGTGGCCGAACGGAAAGCGAAGTCATCGATCAACAATGAACTTCCAGCATAAACGTCCACTACAGCTGCGGCAGGATCAGCAGCATTGTGGATGACCTGTACACGAGCGAAAGTAGTGGAAGGAAGTGGCACTACTGAACCATTCGAAAGTACTGCGAATAATCCGAGTTGAGCTCCATTCTGATTCTGTGAAGGGTTCAGGAAGCCTGAAGCGAAAATCATTCCTGCTCCGCCACCCAAACCGGTAAGATCGGCCAGATATGTAGCAACTACAATTGGAGTGCCAGCAGGTGATACATCCAGATAGTACAAGGAGTTGGGCAACTCGAATGAAGAACTGAATGACGTATAAGTGATATTGGAAATCAATGCTGTCGGATTTCCTTGAGCGAATACATCGATTGCAGGAACATCTGTAGCTCCATGCAATGCAAAAAGACGTACAGTCGAAGAACTGCTGGAGGATTCGAAAACGCCAGGATGCAACAACAATTGGAATCCAGTGTTCAGACCATTAGGATTGGGACCGAATGAAGGTGGATTCAAGACGCCGCTGGCTACGGCCATATAAGTTTGACCAGACTGTAGAGTCACCGGAATGGTAACAAGTACATCGGCTACACTACTGCTGTTTGAAGGAGCTATACCGATATTATAATTGGTGTTTGAAGCCAAGGTCAGAAAAGGTGTGGCTGTGCGGAAAGCGAAGTTGTCCAATATTAGTGCATTGTCGAGGTAAACGTCGACTGATGCTGCATTAGGATCAGCTGCGTTATGTAGGATTTGAACACGAGCCGAGTCATTGGTCGGGAACTGCACGACCGTTCCGTTTGGAAGTGCTGCAAAAAGTCCGAATGCCGCACCACCCTGATTGAGAGAAGGATCAAGGAATCCTGATGCGAAAACGAAAGCAGCCGCACCGCCGAGGGAAGAAATGTCAACATTATAAGAAGCGACCACCAACGAATTGTCATTGGCAGGCGTTATGTTCAGCTTGTAAGCAGCTGCGGGCACTGAAAGGTAGGAGGTGAAGTCACCATAAGCGGCGTTGTCAACCAAAGGTGTCGGAGTTCCCATAGGTACTACATCAACAGAAGGTGCATCGGTTGACCCGTGATGGATACGGAGATCGACCGTTGAGCCGGAAGATGATGTAGAACGTGCATTCGACGAAACGTTAAGGGTGAAATTGATCGCACGGCCGTCAGGATTCGCTGCGAAGTTGTTCGGATCGGTGACTCCGGACGCTACGACAATATAATCTACGCCGGGTGCGAGCGTGAGTGTGGCACCTAGACCGGAAATTGTATCCGCTACCGATGTGGAGTTACTCAAAGCGATACCTATCACGGCAGTTCCCGCTGGAACCGGAACGAAAGGAGTCGCTGCACGGAATGCGAAATCGTCCAGCAAGAGTGTACTACCATAATAGACATCAACGGTCTGTGCAATCGGGTCTGCGCAGTTGTGGATGATTTGCACCGCCCCCTGTGAGCGGATGCTGCTGAATGCCAAAAAGGAAATGACAATCAGCGACTTCAGTAATTGTTTGTTCATGATGATATTGGGTTTTGGGTTGAATCGAACGGAAAGGATACACGAAAAAACAACCTGGAAGCGACATTGTTATCGTTCGTCGAAAAAAAATACAAATAACGCGACTAACAGAACTTTTGTCGCAGAAGATTGTTATCCTTGGTTACTTTTGAAATAATGTCTTATCAGAACCTTCTTGAATTCCCTTTGCAGGATAAGTTCAGCGAGCTGTCTGAAGCGTTCAGGTCCTTGAGATACCTTCCGGAAGTCTTTTTCACTGATGTCGATTCTGTAAAGCAAGGATGAAAGCCTGGAGGGCTCTTCCTTTGTAAGTGATTTGACCAACGGCTCCAGTTGCTCCAACAATTCGTCATACGCACGAAATGGGTCACCAGAAAAGGCGATTTCTATGGATGCTGACTGAAAATCACGAATGACCTGTTCAGCAGTCTCTCTCACGATACCCAAATCATGACGATAATGCTCAAGGGAAAACTCTAAATCAGTCATCGGTCTTAACCGGAAATTCGATTTGTAACTCCTTGACGGGAGAACCATTCGCCAGGTGTTCTGACACGATTCTGGCGACATCCCCGACTCGGACTTTCCCATAAAAAACCCCGTCCGGATAGACCACTAACGAAGGTCCGTGCTCGCAGGCATCCAGGCAACCGGCACGTTGAGCCCTCATCTTCGCAGAAAGGCCTTGATCCTTCAATTGCTTTTTGAATTCTTTGACAAGTTCCAGTCCGCAGGCTTCGCCACACGACGGTCGTGCTCCCTCGGCACGTTGATTCGTACAAATGAAAACATGTTTTTCAAAACGCATGGTTCGAAGTTACGCAAACATCAGCTGAATGCGGAGCCTTTCATTATTTAACTTGTCGTGCGAACGAATCACGCATCTGCCATGCACCCTTATCTGGAAATCGTCATACGAACGGTCGCTGTCTACTTTTTCATTCTATTGGCCATCCGGCTTTTTGGGAAGAAGGAGCTTTCACAGCTATCGGTCATCGATCTGGTTTTCATCTTATTGCTCAGCAACTCCGTACAAAACGCAATGGTAGGAGCCAATGCAAGCCTGGAAGGTGGACTATTTGCCGCCGGGTCTCTTTTTCTGGTGAACAGAATCCTGAAAGAACTGCTTTTCAGGAGTAAATCCATCAGCAGGATACTGCAAGGAGAACCGGTGTTGCTCATCCATAACGGTGCTGTGCTGAAAGAAAATCTTGACCGTGAAAAAATATCCATGGATGAATTGAAAGCGGCAGCTAGAGAACATGGTGTGGGATTGCTCGATGAAGTGGACCTCGCCGTGCTCGAAACGGACGGAAACATCAGCATACTTTCAGGCGATTATAAAAAGAAAAGTATCAAGCGCCGTAAGGGAAAAATATCAAATCCGGATACGTGATGGGATTTCCGGCAGATCAGTGATTCATAGTTCGAAAATATCTTTCAGAGATAAAACAGATTGTTTTTCCTGGCCATAGGAATGGCTATAAAATGAAAATGGCCGGAATCTCTCCCGGCCATTCCAATGCTGACATTAAAATCACTGTTTCATAAAGCGCATAATGGCAGAGTTGCCGTCGGAATTCATTACACGGACAAAATAGATGCCAGAAGCAAACCCTGTTACACCAAACTCCATAGGTTGATGGTCGGACGTACTTACCGAGCGACTTGCCAATTTATTACCCAGAACGTCCACGATTTCAATTGAAGACACCGTACCCGAATAGGTGACCAAAACACGATCATGAACTGGATTCGGAAGCACATTCAATCCGATTAATCCCAACTCGGCGATTGCTGTCGTAAGCACATCCACGATAACGATGGCTGTATCCGAATTACATGTATTGCTGGCGATCAACGTTATGGTATACTGGCCGATGGATTGATAGGTGTGTGTCAATGTATCCGTAAGCTGTGAATTGTCGCCATAATCGATAGTATAAGCGGTATAATCAGTCGATGTATTGTTGATGGTGACATTGTTGGCATTCAGATTGTAGGTCAGGGACGCCATGGCCAAAGGATCAACGGTCACTTCTGCCGTATCGATACTTCCTGAATCAGAACAGCCAAAGCTGGATATGCCTGTAACTATGTAAGATTCATTGGAACCAGGAGAAACAGTGATGGAGTTCCCGTTAAAACCTCCGGGCTGCCATGTATAGGACATGGTGCCACCTGTTCCGATATTATTGGTAATGCTTGCAGTTAGCGTGATGGAATCGCCGGCACAAACTGAACCGGTTCCCGGAGTGGCCACAACAATAGGATTATCACGGTATCTAATCCAAACAACACCTGTATCTGAACAACCTGCAGCATCGTAACCGGTCACTGTATAATAGGTGCTTTGAGCGACTACCACGTTGATTATTGAGTCAGTGGTAGAACCTGAAATGCCGGTAGAAGGACTCCAGGTGTAGGTGAGGGCGCCAGTAGCATACACCTGTGCAGGAGGAGTATTGTTACAATAGAACACTTGAGGCACGTTGGTAGAGACAACCGGAAGAGGAGTGTTCGCTACGTTTATATAAACGGGAGTCGCTGTCGTATCATCCGACGAAGGATTGGAAGGACAGGAGGATACACAAATGAAATAGGTCGCGGACGTGAGTATGCCGGTATTGATGGCAGCACCTTGGTTGTTTGTCGCAGTCCATGGTCCGGATGATGAACTGCCATAATACCAAGTAAACGTGCTGCCTGAGGCACCACTGAGCGAAAGCTGCGTGGAACCGGATCCTCCACATATGACCGTATCATCGGTTATAATGGATCCTGCAACTGGAGAGGCAATGGCTTCAATCAACACCGTATCGGTACTTTGAGGTCCCGAGCATCCCCAACTTGACGTGCCTGTTATATAAATAGTCTCATTGACGGTTATCGGTAACCTGATTGAAGTCCCCGTTGCGCCGTTACTCCATGCATAAGTGACCGGAAAAGAGGTTCCGGTCTGGGTAACGTTGATGGTGACAGAATCGCCAGCGCATAAATTCACAGAAGTAGGTGTTGCTGTAACTGAAGGCGTACCGGCAATTCGATAGGTAGCCGTATCAGATGATGAACAACCTATCGCATCGTAACCGGTGACGATGAATGTATAGCCACCGCCTGCGGTGACCGTCGGTGTGGCTGAATCACCGGCAGCGGTGATGGTCAGATTATTAGCATTGCTCCATGAATAGGTGGAAGCACCGGACGCGACGAAGGTCGGTATGGTATCACCACTGTTCAGACAGAAGGCATTGAAATCCGGAGACACCGTAACCACCGGCAGTGGACCGGCACTTACATTGATCAATATGATATTGGAGGCAGCGGAATCGGTTCCGCAAGAAGATACGAAAATGAAGTATGTGGTGGTATTCAAGTTGACCGAGTAGTTGTTGTTTGTTGTACCGGTAGCTGTCCAGGAACCGACAGTGCCATCAGGACTGGAGTACCACATGTTAGCAACACCACTGGAACCGGTTGCACTGAGTTGAACCGTACCTGAACCTCCGCAAATCAATGTATCGGATGCGATGATGGTTGCTGCCACCGATGCTGCAAGTGTTCCTATAATTGCCGTGTCGACACTTTGAGATCCGGAACAACCCCAGCTGGAAGTACCGATAGCATAAATGGTATCATTACCTGTTACAGGAATTCGGATCGAGTTGCCGATTGCGCCGTTACTCCATGCGTAAGTGACCGGGAAGGATGTACCTGTTTGGGTGGCACTCAATGTTGCAGAATCGCCGACACATAGGTTGACAGTTGAAGGCGTGACGGTAACCGTAGGAGTTCCTGCAATACGGTAGGTGGCTGTGTCAATTGAAGAGCAACCGGCGGAGTTGAACCCTGTTACCACAAAGGTATAGCCACCACCCGTGGTGACGGTTGGAGTTGCAGAATCACCAGCAGCAGTGATGGAAAGTTGTGCGGAGTTGCTCCAGCTGTAAGTAGAGGCTCCACTGGCAACGAAGATCGGAACCGTATCGGGAGTATTCAGACAATAGGCATTGAAGTCCGGAGTGACTGTAACCACAGGTTGTGGCAAGGAACTTACCACCACTTGAAAGTAGTTGGAAACTGCAGTATCCTGGGTAGTGCTGCAAATGGCAAGACATCTGAACCAAGTGGTAGAGGTGATGGTCGCGGTGGAGTTGATCCCGGTGGATCCATTAGGAGTATAAGGACCAAGGGAATCAGCTGCCGAAACCCAAATGTAATCGATGCCGGAAGCAATAGACGTTCCGCTCAGGTTCAAAGTGGCCGTTCCGATACCCCCGCAAAACAACGGAGTGGTGGTAGAGGCCGTTCCAGCAGAAGGAATGCCGGTGCAGGCACCCGGATAGGTGTCCCATGAAACATCGTCTATGAAAATACGGTAGCCGGTAGCCGGATTGTTTCCGGTAACGTTAACTCCACGTATCATGATATAATTGGTATCTCCGTTGAACGCGGTTGGTATTGTAAAGAAGTATTGATACCAACCAGCTGTTGCCTGCGTATCTGGCAGTGCAACCTGACGACTGGCGGCGATTGAGCCGATATTTACCGCACCATTCGTATCGCGAACAGTATTGATCATGATATTCAATGAGTCATACTGTAGGGTATCATAACGATAGATCCATAGGCTGACCTGAGCGACATTTGCTCCCACGCCGGACAAATCGAATAGCGGTGTTGAAATGGTTTGACGTGTACCTGATGCCGAAGTGCGCGTGTTGAAACGAGCCATGGCTGTGCCGGTATGTGCAGTGACAGTGGGGAAGGTTGCAGTATTTGCGCCGTTGGTGACACGTGACCAATTGGTGGTTGCACTTCCCACAGGCGCTACACCCCAGCCGGTAGGCAGGAACTGGGTTGCTTCAAAACTCTCCGTGCGCACTACTTGTGCATCTGCCTGCAAAGCCATGCAGAGCAGTATGAAAAAGCAGTACTTGATGATGGTTGGATAAGGATAAGATCTCATGGTGTTGGTTTGGTTAAAGAGATGGCAAATTAGAAAAAGAAGGTATGCAATTCAGAAAATCGCGTCAAACACACTTTAAAAAAGGAGTAATAAGGTTGTTGGGTTCGAAATTCAATGGGAATCCCCGCCTATTTGACATTGAATTTCCAATAATGGAATTCATCAGGAGTTTTTTTTCAAAAAACAGCATATTATGCTACCGACGCCGCTTCCTAACTTATTCCACGCATTTATAGGATAAAAAAAGGCCGGAGAAAACCTCCGGCCTTGAATGAAATTCCTGATTGATTACATCTTGACAATCTTGCGGATGATGGTCTGACCATCAACCGTCAAGCGAACTGAGTAGATTCCGGGGGCAGCTCCTTCGAAGGTGAAGGTCTGTTTACCGGCTGACTGCTTCTCTGTAGCAGCCAGGGTCTGTACTTTTTCGCCGACTACGTTGTACACTTCCAAGGTAACAGCTGCGCTGTTTTTGAGAGTGTATTCGATACGTGTGCCAGCAGAGAACGGATTCGGATAAACCGTAAAGGGTATGTCAAGAACCGCCTCGCTGACGGAAACTGGAAGACTGACAAGTATGGAGTAATCCTCAACCTGACCGAACTGCAAATCGAGACAAGGCGTTGGCGTAGGGTTGGCTGAGTAATCGGAAGCGACACGCAAACGAAGTGGCTGACCGATTACTGCGTTACCTGGAACCGTGAAGTTGCCTTGGTGGAAGGTAAGCACGTTGTTATCAGTAAAAATCTGCTCGTTGACCGGATCCAACACATTATCACCGTTCCAATCGATCCATGCAAGTACGTTCTCGGTATATGTGAAACCGGTTTCTGCATAGAAGGTGTAAGAACTGCCACGAGCGAGGGTGGTCGTATCAGAGCAAGTGTAGTTCGAATATCCATCGATAGCGTCGTTGGACAAGTTGTTGATGTTACCGACTTGTACGCGAGTCAGACCGATACCACAACAATAAGCTGTGGTAATAGGATAACAGTTGGTTGGAGGAGGCCCGGTGATAACCGCTTGCACCGATTGTGTTACTGTATCGCAACCTGCTCCGTTACATGCGATCAACTGTACCGTGTAGGTACCGTTTGCGTTGTAATAGTGGGTAGGATTCTGCTGGTTGCTGGTGCCCCCGTCGCCGAAATTCCATGCATAAGAAGTAGGATTGTTGATTGCGATGGAAGTGAAATCAGCCTGACCTGTACAAGTATTGGTTGTGTAATTGAAATCCATACAAGGATTTCCACCGACTATCATGGTACATGCAACTGTCACAGAAGGTGTGAGCGGGTCGTTAGAGGCGATGGTGATGTTGCGCGTATAGGTACCACTCGCCCTGTTTCCGGAACTGAAAGTAAGCGTAACGGATTGAGATCCTCCGGCAGAAACGGTATCGCCCGTAGTGACTGACGTCATCCAACCTGCAAGGTTCGCAACCTGATATATCAGGTCGGTTCCGCCGAGGTTCTGTACATCGAAGGTCTGTGAGTTGGACTGCTGACAAGCAGGAACATTGAGCGTAATGGAGTTTACGGTCGTATTCACATCCGGTGCAGGATAGGTTTCAGCTGTCATACAAACCGTGGTATCCACATCGTTATTATCAATGGATATAATGCCTGAGAATGTGCCGACAGTATTGCTTACGAAACGCACAGTGACAGGACCAGAAGCTCCAGGAACCAGATAAGAGAACGGAGCTACCAGTGTGAATTCAGGTGCGTTAGAGGTAATACTGGTTACAAACAGGGTGTCACAACCATTGTTGATCACATTCAGTACTCTCGTTTCTGGACGGAACTGCATTGCCTGACCGAAGTTCACACAAGTGTCGGAAAGCGCGATGATCGGATCGCCACTGATGGTAAGTGTACAAGGGACCAATACCACAGGTTGATTAGGATCGTTATTGGCAACAGGAATCGCAGAAATATAGGTGCCTGCTGGCAATCCGGTGGTCTGGAAAGTGACGAGCACATGTGAAGTGTCAGGAGCATTGACCGTATCATTCGTCTGGCTCAGCGTAATCCAAGTCGGCAGCCCGTTCAGACCACCCCATTGGATAGCATTAGACATGATACGACAGTTAGGACCGGTAAGCGTAAAGAAATCGAAGGCCATGAAAATGGCTTTGCCCGAACCGTAGGGTACAAATGTGACAGCATCAACCCCTTGGTCGGCAACAACTGTCACCTTGTTTGAGTTGGTGATGTTCATGACATAGGTGGCGGCAGGAGCATTGATCGGATTGGGCACACCTTGCACCAACGGGTGTGTGGGATCAGTCACAGTCAGCTGAGATCCGACTGCATCGCTATCAAAGGTTCCGGTGAAAACGCCGGCATTGAACATGCAAGATGCCTGTGAAGAATACGCGCCACACCATATTACAGAACCGCCATTATTGATGAAGTTCTGGATCACTGGAGCCAGAGTCGCCCAAACGGCTGTATCGCCTTGCTCTTGTTCAGGGATCACCAGTACGTTGGTGCCAAAGAGCAAAGATGAAAGCACCCCGGGGTTCGTAGTACCTGTTTGGGTCAGTGTGTAGTTGGAGAAGAATGTGTCAATAGCTGTGATGGTTCTTCGGTATTCAACGAACTGGTCGGTACCGTATTTCATGATCACGATTCGCACGGGCAGACCGGTGTTCACATCTACCTCGCTAGTCCAGAAAAGCTCTCCACCAGCAATATTGGATACGTCCATAAAGAGAGAAACCGAATCACCGCACTGTGCATTCACGTTGAATGTGTCAGGATCGACGTTGATCTGAGGCGCGGCCTGAACAGTTACCGTGGTGGTGGATGTATCGGATTCCGTACAGGAGAAAGCGATGAAGGTAACCGTGTAGGTTCCAGGTGTCTGGTAGGCATGCACCGGATTCTGACGACGAGAAGTGTCGCCATCACCGAAATCCCACAACCAGCCGGTAGGGCCACCTATGCTTTGGTCGGTGAACTGTACACCGGTAGCCAGCGGAGGAGTGTAGTCGCTCACAATGAAGGAAGCCGTAGGTGCAAAACTGGGAGCGATCACCGAGGTCCAGTTACAAACGAAACCATTGTCAACAATTGAAATATCTGAACGCCAAACAATCAACATATAGCCTGAGGTACATGTAACCGGACTGGGCAAAGTTTGCCCATTGGCATTCAGCCGCTGAGGAGCTGTGACTGTCTGTCCGTCATAAACCTGGAAAAAATCGAAGTTGGCTTCTGTATTGAACGATTGGAAAGTAAGCGTGATACTGGTCGCGCAGGAGGGCGCAATCAATAACGTACAATTCTCATTGTTCTGGTATTGGCCGTTCGGACCACCCGTATCATACAGGGTTCCCGTTGAATCGGTTGTAGAATTGCCCGGAATTGAACACAACGTGTAAGTTCCCTGCGCTTTGGCCGAAAGGCCTGAAAGCAACACGGTGGCAAAAACTACCAATGCGTTTAGTAATTGTTTTTTCATAATAGATGAATTTCAGGTAAGCGAATGTTGATCAGTTCCAAAAATAGGATAATTAAGCATTAAAGGCAAAATAGAGGACCGGAATTGAATGAATGTTTATATTACTGAAAATCAATGCTATAAATAGATTTTCTGTCATATTCCGACGTTTGTTCTGAACAATTTGACGGCAATGGCCAATAAGATGATTCCGAAGACTTTTCTCAATACGCTGATTCCGGCAGGTCCGAGGAATCTCTCCAGACGGGTGAGATTGCTCAAAACCAAAAAGACAAGCACCAGATTGAGTGCGATTCCGATGATTATGGTCGTGGTATCATATGCTGCACGAAGTGAAAGCAGCGTTGTCATGGTGCCTGTTCCTGCAATCAGCGGAAAAGCAACCGGAACAATCGATGCGGTCTCGGGAACCTCGTCTCGGTATAAACGGATACCGAGTATCATCTCCAACGCAAGAAAAAAAATGATCAATGATCCGGCTATCGCAAACGATTTGACATCGACCCCGATGAATTGAAGAATCGATTCACCCAAAAAGAGGAAGCCGATCATGATCAGGA
>JBJSZR010000195.1:0-707 GCA_046090385.1 Bacteroidota bacterium | reverse complement strand
TACCTGGGCACCCGTAATCTTCTTCGCGACGTTCCTGTGAACAAGGTGAAGGAGTTCGAAACCGAGTTCCTAGGAATGCTGGATGCACAGCACAAGAACGTGTTGGAGACCTTGCGCAAAGGTGTAATCGACGACAGCGTCACATCGGTGCTTGAGAAAGTGGCGAAGGAGTTGTCAGGTAAGTACAAAGCGTGAATGCCAATTCAGAACAAAATTCTGAATTCATAACTGAAGACAGATGCCTAATTTAAAAGAAGTACGGAACAGGATCTCTTCGGTCATCTCCACCCAGCAGATCACAAAGGCCATGAAAATGGTCAGTGCTGCCAAGCTGCGCCGTGCACAGGATTCCATCCTGATGATGCGTCCGTATGCTGCCAAGTTACGCGAGATCATGGAAAATATTTCCGGTACCCTGGACAGCAGCACCGGAGGCGATTATGCAAAGGTCCGTCCGGTCAGGAAGGTGCTGATCGTAGCTGTGAATTCCAACCGTGGTCTGTGCGGAGCGTTCAATGCGACCATCATCCGTACGGTGAACCGTTTACTGCGTGAAGATTATGCTGTGCAACACAAGGCAGGAGATGTCAAGGTGCTTTGCATTGGTAAAAAAGCATCAGATTTCTATTCCAAGCAACCGGGTACCTATGCGGGTAACCACAACGAGATTTATAACCATCTCTCTTTCGAAGCGGCTTCGACCATAG
>JBJSZR010000194.1:0-1338 GCA_046090385.1 Bacteroidota bacterium | reverse complement strand
ATCCATCATCGACCAGCTTATTGATAATATACCGGAAGGTGAATTCCAGGCAAAAACTAAAGCGGTCCTGAAGTTGCCGAAGGGGGAATATTACTCACGTGTTGAAACAGCACGTGGTGAATTCGGTGTATATATCATCAGTGAGGGCGGAATGACGCCTTACCGTATCAAATTCCGCTCACCTGGCTTTGCCAACCTTTCCGCCCTTGATCACATGTCCAGAGGCTGCAAAATCGGCGATCTTGTGGCTATCATGGGTTCACTCGACCTTGTTATTCCTGATATTGACCGCTAATCGACCAACCTAAAGTTTATGTTCAGCATCGCAGGCATTGCCGGTTCCGTACACGCTTGGTTGAGCGGACTCCTCCCGGAGATTTGGGTGACACTTATCGAGTTCACCCTTGTGGGTATGTTGGTGCTTGGTTTCTTTGCATTCCTTGGGCTGGTATTGGTGCTCATGGAGAGGAAAGTTTCCGCTTACATGCAGTTGAGGGTGGGGCCTAATCGTGTAGGATTCAAAGGCTCATTGCAGACATTGGCTGACACCATTAAATTGGTGGTGAAGGAAGGGTTGATACCTGACGGTGCCGATTCTTTCCTGTTCAAATTCGCGCCGTATCTGGTACTGATCGCCTCGATGCTACTGATGGCGCCCATCGGATTTGCAAAAGGTGTGCAGATCTGGGATATCAATATCGGTGTCCTTTACATTTCTGCAATTTCCTCCATCAGTGTCATCGGTGTACTTATGGCGGGCTGGTCGAGTAACAACAAATATTCACTTTTGGGTGCCATGAGAAGTGGCGCTCAGATTGTCAGTTATGAATTATCGGCCGGTCTCGCCATACTTACCATTGTTATTTTATGTGGAAGTCTGCGAATCAGTGATATCATTGCCAGCCAGGAAAACGGCTGGTGGATATTCAAAGGCCATATTCCTGCTGTCATTTCATTCGTCATCTATATCATCGCTGTCACGGCCGAGACCAATCGTGCTCCATTCGATCTGGCGGAAGCAGAAAGTGAGCTTACTGCAGGATTTCACACAGAGTATTCCGGTATGAGGTTTGCTTTGTTCTTCTTGGCAGAGTATGTCAATATCTTCATCGTGTGTGCCATTGGAGCAACACTCTTCCTGGGAGGTTGGATGCCTTTTCATATAGGTGGTTGGCAGGGATTCAACCATGTAATGGATTTCATTCCATCTTCCCTGTGGTTCATGGGCAAGACGTTCTTCCTGATATTCATAATCATGTGGTTCAGGTGGACTTTCCCTCGTTTGCGGATCGATCAACTCCTTGATCTTGAGTGGAAATACCTCTTGCCCATAAGTCT
>JBJSZR010000193.1:0-4168 GCA_046090385.1 Bacteroidota bacterium | reverse complement strand
GTATCCGTGACGATACATTGCAAGGGAGGTGCATTGGAAACAGACATGACGTATATGCCGGCAGAATCAACCACTGGACTCAATGTATTGGCTCCGGAAACGATATGTCCGCCTGATCCGGGAACAACGGACCATTGAATTACACCGTAGGGCGTAAATGAACTACCGGTAAGGGTTGCAGTTGGAGATGCACAATTGATCGTTTTGTCTTGACCTGCATCGGCATTATTGATGTTACCCAGTGAGTAAGGACCGGCATAATCACGAGCCGCATCGATAAATGCTGAACCGGACCTGGTTTTAGCTATCATAAATGCATTAGGCGTTCCGCACTCGATACCACTTATTATGCCTTCAAGACCAAACTTGGTCATATTCATTCCAAATTCGACAAAACGGAAACATGGAATACTATCAGAATAATTATTGACCGGGTAACCTATATTACCCCAGGCTGTTCCACTGACATTGCAACCGGCTGCAGATACATTATTTGCTCTCGAGTAAAACAAACAAGTATTATTCGATCCGCGAGGACGTATTTCAGCATAACCAAAACCATTCGAATTAGTACCCGAAGTGAAAACTCCAGTGAAATCAAACGGGCGTTTGGATTTTGTATTGAATGAGGTGAAACCTGTTATACCCGGACCTAAATCAGAAGGATTGACCCATACTCTGACACTGACGACTGGAGATGTGGCGAATTGAGCATAGTTTATGGCAAAAATCGCATCACCGATTTCCGTAGGCTTGGCGGTGGAGTCAAAATAAAAACGGGTATGACCTCCAGTAAGGGAAGGGCCGGAATTGGACACCGCCCCGGATTGCACATCGAAGGAAGGTTTTGAGCGAAGGAATTCAAAATCGATATAATTATCTCCATCCGTGTTGAAGGTAGTCATGAAACCATATCCCCAGATGTCACGACCTGCAATAGTATCGATCGTATCAGCCAGAGGTGTAAACGGGTTAAGTATTATGGTTGTGTCGACATACTGACGGCGGAAATGAGTTCCAACATCGACAATCTCATGCTTGTAAGACAGGGTGCCCTGGCGCACTGTCCAAGATGTAAGGGGGTTGTCTCCATTCTTGGACACGTCGAAAATCGAGCTGTCCTCGGTTCCATTTCCGGAAAAATTATCACGTGCTGAGAATGCATCGTAGTACAAATTATATCCTGTTGTCGATGGCCGTACAGTCGCAACCGGCACAGACATGCGTTGCTCATATCTCAGATTCCTGCCGGCAACTGAAGTAGCCGATTGCAATAGAGCTTTGAAAGATGATGCACTTATCTGTAGTGGTGGCATTGCAGAAGCGGCGGTGACACCGATGACTCCTATACCAAGACCATTGACTGATTGAAACCAGTCGTCCGAACCCGAAAATAATGTATTGGCAGATAAATTGCCATCCATCTCGAAATTAAGTGGCAACCCAATCGTGTCACAAACAGGATATGATTGTGCGATAGAGCGATTGAATTGCAGGATTAAAAAAAGAACCAAAAGAAAAAACGGCTTCATCACGAAGCTGGTTCCTTGAATCAATGATCTTGCGCTTTCTGTTTTTTGTAGGTGTGTCATCATGCAGTGGTTGTTCGAACAGTAATAAAGATAGCGGGGGCCACGTAAGGGCAGTCCCAATCAACCACTATTTTAACAAAAAAATGGGATACCGCCCAAAAAAGAAATTCCGTAACGACTAATTATTGACGAACTGACTGAAATTCTTGGCGAAAAAGCCATTTTGGAAGGATTTTCCAATATTTAGAGCTGTTGTCGTTTTAACCTTAAAAAAACAGGAATCTTCCATCCGTTAGGACATTAGCATGCAGATAGCATCCCTTTACAAAAATGTTCTCTGAAATAATGTTTGCCAAATATAGATGTAGCCCGATCTCACCGACCCAACGATTAACAAGATGTGGCGTACAATCAAGCATTTCAGCAGTTAAAGAATTTTTCATAGGGCAATTGGTTGCGAACACTCTGAGGAAGCAACTTGCATAGAATTCCAACCTATTCGAATCATCAATTTTGGAACAATGGATCTGAGAAATCGGCCTTCAAGTATCATTAAGCCAAGTCCAAAAGTCATTTGGGAAATTTGTCCCAACTTGACAATTCCCGATTTTTTTATCATTTTTAACGAGATTATGAGGGAAGTCTCTTAGGATTAATATCAGATTTCAGAAGCGATTAACGATGTTTAACCTCCGCCTCATCTAAGATTATTACCGATAACTACCTGTTTTCGGCCCTGCCAACAAAACGAAAAGTCTTCAATCAAATGTCCTTCGGACTTTGATTTCAGATATGAGCAACCAGGAATTCTCACCTGTATTCAATGAAATATTGAATCGACCGCTATCGACTCTGTTCGATTTGAAATCCGGCTTTTACGGATTCCTGGTAGATGCCACTTTGGATAAAATACTTCCAAGTCCAGCGCTAACTGATGAGTTAGGAATAATCGCATCCGATCTTGGAGGGTTGTATAAACTCATCCATCAGGATGATCTGAAATCTGTTCAGCGCTGTCATCGGAATGCGTTCATGAACCAGGAGGACTACAAGTGTACTTATCGTTTGTTACAGAGAGATGGCAGCCACACGTATTTCGAGGAATCAGGTAAAGTGATCACCGGAGGCAGAAGTGAATTCAGCGGAATATTATGTCAATTAAACGACCGGTCGGATCGAAAGGAGCTTGAGGAAGACCTACGGACTGCTCTTGAAATGGCAAGATTCCCCATGGAAAACCCTTATCCAGTATTCAGGGTGGAATCAGGCGGTAAATTACTTTTTGCAAACAGCCCCTCGGTCAGGCTATTGGAAAAGCTTGGATTGAAGGAAGGAGTTCTACATGACAAACCGTTTCTGGAAATACTGAATCAGTCATTAAGGGAAAAACAATCGTACAGATATGTATTGAATATCGATGAGCAGATGACATTCTCGCTCTTCATTTCTCCTGCTATAGCTGAAAGCTACGCGAATGTCTATACGAGTGATGTTTCGGAGGCTATGGAACTGCAACGTAAGCTAACCCAACGCGTCGCAGATCTGGATGCGGTGATCAACAGCACGGATGAAGTGATTGTCCTGATCGACAACAAACAGAATATCCTCGCCTTCAATCACAAAGCGGAATCACTATCGAACTCCATGTTCGGCAAGAAATTGACCTTCCAATCGCAACCATCCGATTATTTCGAAGGCGCTATGCTTCTTGCATTCGAAAGGCAATTCAACAAATGCCTCTTCAAGGGGGAGAAATATGAATTCGAATACGAATTCCCGACAAGTCGCTCTGAAAAACTTTGGTTCAAGGTGCTTTTCAGCCCTGTGTTTGAAGAAGTCTCGAGTACGGCTACGGGTGTATGTCTTAGCATCAAGGATATCACTGAGAGCAAGGATGATCTCATGCAAGTTGAAGCTCAAAAAAGTTTCTACGAAACAATACTCGATAATATTCCGGCCGATATTGCCATATTCGACGATCAGCACCGCTACCTGTACGTGAACACTCAGGGCATAAAGGATAAAAACCTGAGGACCTGGATGATCGGTAAAACAGACTACGACTACTGCAAGTTCAGAGGCATCGGGACTTCGATAGCAGACGAAAGGCGTGCACTTTTCGCTTCAGTATTGAAGAATAAAAAGGAAATGTCAATCGAGTCGGAGCATGTGATGACTGACGGCAGCATGAAATACATGTTGAGGAAATTCTATCCCTTTTATCAGAACGGACAGCTCAAGTTAATGATCGGATATGGTGTCGATATCTCAGAAGTCAAGCAGATACAGAAATCGTACATGCAGAGCGAACACCGTTACAGGACGTTGTTCGAAAACAACCCTTTGATGGTTTTCATCCTGGACAAGGCCGGAACCATTTTATCTACGAACGCATCAGTATCATCCGAATTGGGCTTCATCGAAAAGCAATTGCTTAACCGCCCAATGATCAACTTTTTCCCTGAAGTGAACCGAGCCGATATCAACGGTAAGCTTTCCACCTGTTTTGAAAATCCTGACAAGGAATTCGAATGGGAGACAAGGATATCTAAAAAATCGGGCAAGCTGATAGACACTGAAATAAGAGCAAAGGTCATCTACTCTGTTTCGGGTGCGCCGCAGCTCCTGTTGGTTTG